>NZ_JBBWUA010000005.1:0-155200 GCF_038181555.1 Desulfitobacterium sp. THU1
GTTACTCACCCGTCCGCCACTAACTAACGTCTAGCACTCAGTGTTCCTAATGTTCTTTTCTACTGAAGTTGTGTCGGCCCTTTATATAACGTGGAGCTCTCTCTCCGTTTCACTACGTTCGAGCTCTCGCTTTATCCAACTTCACTGACCACTCAGTGCTAAACGCTAGCCCGTTCGACTTGCATGTGTTAGGCACACCGCCAGCGTTCGTCCTGAGCCAGGATCAAACTCTACATAAAATTTATGAAGAAAATTTGATTGCTCAAATTGTCTTTACTCATTTGACGAGTCATTGGCTGTTCCTTGTTGTTTAGTTTTCAAAGACCATTATTTGTAGCCTTCGTGGCTTGAGCCACATTTATAAATGATACTCGAAAATCCTTCAATTGTCAACTATCATTTACTCTTTTTATTCTGTCACAACAGTGTGTGAAGCGGAACATTTGATACTATACCACAGCGCGATATTACTTCACAATCGCTAAATTCATCGGCAATCTTTGATATTTTTTGTTTATCCTTATTTTACGCCAGATACCTCTCCTATCTTCTTACTTTCATGAACTTACCCATGTGTATTTATGCTTATTAGTCGATGCCATTGGCCGTTCATTTGCTTAATGAAGGTAGACAAAAAGGGAGATGTCCATCCATCTCCCTTTTTAACTAGCCTATAAGGCATATTCTTTATCCTATAAGACAATAGAAGTCTATATCTATATTATTAGGAAAGTATACAATTTTTCTCGCCGTCACTTAGTCATCTTCTCTGGGCCGCATGGTCGGGAAAAGAATAACATCGCGAATCGATGGAGAATCCGTTAAGAGCATGACTAGGCGGTCAATACCGATTCCTAATCCCCCTGTCGGTGGAAGGCCATACTCTAGGGCTTGGACGAAATCCTCATCCATCATATGAGCCTCATCATCACCTTTATCCCGCTCGGCAACTTGTGCCTCGAACCGTTGTCTTTGATCAATGGGATCATTTAACTCCGAGAAAGCATTACCTAATTCTCTACCATAGGCAAAAGCTTCAAACCGATCCGTATACTCTGGGTGTTCGGCATTTCTCTTAGCCAAAGGAGAGATTTCCACCGGATGCCCAATAACAAAGGTCGGCTGAATGAGTTTAGGTTCTACAAATTCTTCAAAGAACTCATTGATAATCTTACCCCGTGAACTGCCTGGTTCAACCTTCAATCCCTTATCCTTAGCCGCTTGTTGTGCCTCTTCATCAGTGAGAATCTGGCTAAAGTCGATTCCCGCATACTCTAAGATTCCTTCAAGCATGGGCAAACGACGCCAAGGTGTTTTAAAATCAATGGTTTGCTCTTGATACGTGACTTCCGTCGTTCCATGAACCTCTTTCGCGATCGAGGAAATCATGTTCTCGGTAAGCTCCATAATATCTTCATAGTTAGCGTAAGCTTGATAGAGCTCCATCATAGTGAATTCAGGGTTATGCTTAATGGAAATCCCTTCATTACGGAAGTTTCGACCAATCTCAAATACTTTATCAAAGCCGCCGACAATTAAGCGCTTCAAAGGGAGCTCCAGAGCAATCCGCAGATAGAGGTCCATATCTAAAGTGTTGTGATGGGTAATAAACGGACGCGCTGCCGCCCCGCCCGGAATCGTGTGCAGGGTTGGGGTTTCTACCTCCAAGAATCCTTGACCTTCTAAGAAGTTTCGCATAGAACGAATAATTTTACTTCTCATCACAAAAACATTTCTGACTTCTGGGTTCACAATGAGATCCAAATACCGTTGACGATATCGCAACTCCACATTCGTTAAACCATGGAATTTCTCTGGCAATGGACGCATGGACTTTGATAAAAGCTGGACTTCTGAGGCATGAATAGAGATTTCCCCACGACGGGTGCGGAACACCATCCCTTTCACGCCGACAATATCACCGATGTCGAATTTAGTAACTAGCTCAAACCACTCTTCACCGATATCATCTTTACGAATATAGGCTTGAATCTGTCCGCTAAAATCCTGTATATGCGTAAATATTACTTTACCTTGGTCCCTTTTGGACATCATACGGCCGGCGATTTTGACTTCTTGACCTTCCAGAACCTCGAAGCCGTCCAAAATTTCCTGGGCCATATGTGTTCTCTGATATTGATCCGCATAGGGCTCTACCCCATATTCTCTTAACTGAGCAAGCTTGTCCAAGCGAACCCGCCAAAGATCATTTACTTCATCCATCAATCATACCCCCAACAGTAATTCCTTTAACAATTTTACCAAAACCAAGTGACAATAAACAACATTTCCAGTCAAAAAGTTTTAACTCCTCCGCCATGGAAGGTAAAACAAAGTGTCGGCAAGAGCTCTTGCCGACTTATCTTTATACAAAACTTGGCTGACGTGACGAAAGTACAGTTTTCGTACATATTGTCTGAAGACGACGTCGACTACCCAAGTTGCCATATACTATCAACCGAAGGCATGCTTCGGCGCGTTAGAAAACATTGGTCTTTAACCATTGCCTTCACTCAAACTCAGACTAGCAAAAAGACACTGATTAGCGAATATCGACAATCTCATAATGGAGAATGCCGGCAGGAACATTGACTTCCACGATAACTCCTTTAGGTTGCCCCAAAACAGCTTTTCCTACTGGAGATTCATTGGAAATTTTATTGGAAGTCGGGTCTGCTTCTGCAGACCCGACGATGGTATATTCCTCTTCATCACCATAATCTTTATCTCTCAAAACTATAGTTGTGCCGAGAGCGACGATCTCACTGCCTTCTAAATCGTCAATGACTCGAGCATTTCTCAACATTTTCTCCAGAGTAATAATACGACCTTCAATAAATGCTTGTTCATTTTTGGCGTCATCGTACTCTGAGTTTTCGCTGATATCTCCAAACTCGATGGCCTGCTTAATTCGTTCTGCCACTTCGCGTCGCTTTAAAGTCTTTAGAAGTTCTAGTTCTTCTTCTAATCTTTTCAATCCTTCAATAGTTAAAATTACTTCCTTTTCGGCCATTCATAATCCGCTCCCTTTTCTCATCCTACGCATGGCGCTTCTTCTCTTGCGCTTCATTTAAAATTAGGGCCTTAATTCCATAATATGTAAACACAGCTATTTACATTACTCGTATTATATGTTCACTTCAAAATATTGTCAAGGTTCCCGCTAAGTCCCTTTCCAATGATTTGCCGTGACTAATACGTTCTAATATTCTTCCTGATACAATTTTGCTTATACATTTTCTTTTAAAATCCTTTGGAATAAGTCCTTCATCGCGCCGGATGTTTTAGTTTGCATGATTTGATCACGCAATAATGCCGCATTGCGAATTCCTTTAATGTACCAGACAGCATGCTTGCGCATTTCGTTCAGGCCAACTCGTTCTCCCTTATATTTTAAGACCCGGTCAAAGTGTTCCGAAGCTACGCGTATTTTCTCCTCCAGAGAAGGATCTTCTTGTAGGACTCCCTTACTTAAATAATGGTCTATTTGAGCGATAAGCCATGGGTTCCCAAGGGCACCTCTGCCTACCATCACTCCATCACAGCCTGTTTCTCTTAAGGCCCTTTGTGCATCCTGAGCAGAAAAAATATCCCCATTGGCAATGACAGGGATTTTTACACCTTCTTTTACCTTTTTGATCCAGTCGCGATTGGCTGTTCCAGAGTAAAACTGCTCACGGGTTCGTCCATGCACACTGACCATTCGAACGCCGACATTTTCCATGCGTTTAGCCAACTCAGGTGCCACAATCTCATCTTCTGTCCATCCCAGGCGCATCTTTACTGTTACAGGAACCTCCACTGCTTTAACAACGGCTGCAGCGATCCGTTCTGCTAAGGGAAGGTCCCTCAACAAGGCCGAGCCTTCGCCATTCTTAACAATTTTAAGGGTCGGACACCCCATATTAATATCGATTATATCGGCATCTCTCGCCACAGCTAAGGTTGCCGCCTTCGCCATGACCTCCGGCTCCGAGCCAAAAAGCTGAACAATCCGTGGGGAGTCTTCCCCTGAGAGATCCAACATCTCAAGGGTCCGCGAATTCAGATAGGTCAGGGCCTTATCACTGATCATCTCTGTCCAGACATGACGGCCTCCCACAGAACGAACTGTCTCCCGAAAGGCCTTATCTGTAACGCCTGCCATTGGAGCAAGAAATACAGGTACTTCAAAATCAAATTTTCCTAAACGCATAGCTCTCCAATCCACCTATCAGGGAAGTTGATTAAAATTCTTTTCGTAGATTAACAATAAACCCTCTAGGGTCAAGAAGGGATCGACTTGCTCGATCTCCTCTGAATCCTCTTTGATTAGTTCCGCCAAGCCCCCCGTGGCAATCACTCGGGTATCAGGCCCTAATTCCTTCTTCATAAGAGCTACGATACGATCGACTTGGCCCGTATAACCATAATAAATACCTGACTGCATCCCGGCAACCGTGTTCTTGGCAATGACATTTTTGGGCCTTAGAATTTCAATGCGGGGAAGCTTCGATGCTCTTTGAAACAAGGCTTCAGTGGATATTCCTATTCCAGGAGCAATAGCACCGCCCAAATACTCACCCCGTCTCGATATCGCGCAGAAGGTTGTCGCCGTACCAAAATCGACAATAACCAAAGGACCGCCGTATTTATGGTAGGCCGCAACAGCATTGACAATTCGGTCCGCTCCCACTTCCCGGGGATTATCGTAAACGATAGGCATGCCTGTCTTTACTCCAGGTCCTATCACCAAGGGTTCCACATTAAAATATTTTCGTGCCAAAGATTCCAGCGTCGGCATCACCGGAGGAACGACAGAAGACATGACAACCGCTTTAATCTGCGAGAGACTGAGTCCATTCAGATCAAAAAGGTTTCTAATGATCACTGCATACTCATCCACAGTTCGAGATTTGTCCGTGGAAATGCGCCAATGGTGAATCAACTCTTTCTGAGCGTATACACCCAAGACTATATTTGTGTTTCCTACATCAAACACTAGAATCATCGTCATTCTCCTTAAATTTAAAATTATATTTCAGACGATACTCAACTGAGTGATCTACTTCAATTAAAGAGACATCAATTGAAGGGACCTTAAGATACTCTTATGAGGTTGTTAATTGGGACTATACTGTCCCTCTGCTCTTAACGTCACTTCCCCCGAAGAAAAAGCCATTTCCTGACCCTCATGGCTAATAATCAGCTCTCCGTTCTCGCGAATTCCCTTAAAGATTCCCGTATAGACAATTCCCGCTCTGTTGATCTGAACCGATTGGTTGATGCCTACCGCGAAAGAGGTCCAACGTTGGATAAGACCCTGAACATCTCCCTGTTCTAAGGACTGAATTTCCTTCTCCAAAATAAAGAGAAAGGTGGCTGCCAAACCGTTGAGATTGATCTCTTTCCCCAATATCTCCAATAATGTGGTGGCGGGTAGCTTAGGACTAAGCTGCTGCAGGGAGAAATTAGCGTTCACCCCAACCCCTAAAATGAGACTTTGTACAGCATTCCACTCCCCGGCCACTTCTCCGAGAATTCCGGCAATCTTTTTTCCTTCATAAACCAGATCATTGGGCCATTTAATTCCTGCCTCTATTCCATAAAGCTCCTTCAAGGTTTGAGCCATGGCGACCCCGGTGCTCAAGGTTAGCTTAGCTGCATCACCCAAGCTCAGTCTGGGCTTTAGCAAAATACTCAGCCAAAGGCCTCCCTGCGGAGACTCCCACAGGCGCTGCATCCGTCCATGACCAGAATTCTGTCGCTTCGCAATTACCACTGTACCATGCTCCGCATCTTGTGGAGTAAGATTTTTGAGCCAGTCATTAGTTGAAGGTAATTCTTCAAATAGGAGGAGTCGCCTGCCCAAGGCCTCTGTTCTAAGCTCTTGTTGCAGCGCCCATTCATCTAGGGCAGAAGGGGTCTTCAAGAGTCTATACCCCCGCCTGGTTTGACCCTCTATGTCATACCCGGCTTCCTTCAATCCTTGAATCTGTTTCCAGACGCCTGCCCGAGTGATGTTGAGAGAATCACTAATACTCTCTCCCGAAACATATTCACCTTGCTTAAGCTTCAATAGATCCAGAATCTTATTTCGCACAATTTTCTCCATCTTCCCAGCGTTCCTTTGTCTGAGCCTTTATATCACCGATATCCAAGGAAAAGTCCAATGCTTTGACAGAATGGGTAATAGCCCCGATGGAGATTACATCTACCCCGGTTTCAGCTACTGCGCGTATGGAGCCCTTTTTGATGCCACCTGAGGCTTCTAAAACAGCCCGGCCGTTAACCATTTCAACCGCCTTGTGCATTTCCTCCAAATCCATATTATCCAACATAATGACCTCGGATCCCGAGGCTACGGCTTCCTCCACCTGCGCTAGGGTCTCACATTCCACTTCAATCTTTACCATATGTCCAATTTGGCGTCGAGCCGCTTCTACTGCCGGTCGTATCCCTCCGGCAGCCGCAATATGATTATCCTTAAGCATTACTGCATCATAAAGACCGAAGCGATGGTTCTGTCCACCGCCCATCCGTACAGCGTACTTTTGCAGCATGCGCAAGCCCGGAAGGGTTTTTCGAGTATCCGTAATCCGCGTAGGGAGTCCTTCACATTCTTTTACCGCTTGATAGGTAGCCGAAGCCACACCCGAAAGATGCTGTAGAAAATTTAAAGCGGTACGCTCAGCACTAAGAATTGATCTTACCCGACCGCTAACCTCTATAACAACGGTTCCCCGCTCTACTTTCTCTCCATCCTTAGCGAGAACTTTGACATCCAGTTGCGCATCCACGGTTTTGAAGACTTGCTTTGTCACTTCCAGACCGCAAAGGGTGCCTTTTTGTTTAGCATATATCTTAGCCTTGGTCCATGCTGATTCAGGAAAAATAGCTGCGCTTAAATCTCCTGTCCCTAAATCCTCCTGTAAGGCCTGTTCAATTAGCCCTTGATACTGGAATGCTGCCAACATCGTTAATCCCCCTTGTTTGAATGGAATGATTGAGAGTATGTTCATAGCTTTCAGGATAATCCGAACGATAATGTCCCCCTCGGCTTTCTTGACGTGCCACGGCGGCCCGTGCGACACAGACTCCAATGGTTAAGAGATTTTTGAGCTCTAATTCTTCGATTTCTCTCCCTGGGTGAAAGGTGCTATCCCATTGCCCAAGAAGAGTAATAGCCTTCTCTAGACGTTCCTTCTCTCGGATAATACCGACGTACTCCCACATGACTTCTTGGAGGTTCTCCCGCTCAATATGAGCCTTAGAGTGCGTCTCCAACCCATCTTCTTGATCTATGACAACATCACTTATTTGAGGAGTGGGACGGGCTGAAGCTTGAGCTCTCTTAACAATATCCTCAACGATGCGTCCGCCAAACACCAGCCCATCCAGCAAGGAGTTGCTCGCCAAGCGATTAGCCCCATGCACGCCATTGCAGGCACACTCTCCGCAGGCATACAGAAAGGGGAGACTTGTCCTACCTAGTTGATCCGTACGGACTCCGCCCATCATATAGTGAGCAGCAGGGGCCACAGGAAGCAGATCCTCTAACACATTTATCCCATGATCTAGGCAGGTCTGGTAGATCAAAGGGAACCGTTGAGTCACCTTTTCCACTCCAATAGGGCGGAAATCTAAGAACACCTGACCCTTAGCTCGTTCTCGCCAAATCGCCCGCGCCACCACATCCCGAGGAGCTAGTTCCTTACCTGGTACATCCTCCATAAACCGCTCACCATAAGCGTTCACAAGATGAGCCCCTTCTCCGCGTACGGCCTCAGAAATCAAAAAGCGCTTTGCTCCGGGTATGAAGAGAGCTGTGGGATGGAATTGCACGAATTCCATATCCATCATTTGTGCTCCCGCCCGATATGCTGCTGCCATACCATCTCCTGTGGCCACTCCCGGATTTGTGGTATAACAATAAAGTTGTCCTAGGCCACCTGTGGCTAAGACGACTGCTTTTGCCAAATACATCTCTAATTCTTGATTCTTACAGTTAAGACTCAAGGCGCCAATAACTTCACCTTGATCATTTTTTAGGAGATCTAGGAAAAATTGCTCTTCTCTTACAAGGATTCGGTCTCGGCCAAGGGTTTGAGCTACCAAGGCTTTTTCAATTTCTTCCCCTGTGGCGTCGCCATTGGCATGGAGAATCCTGCGCCGACTATGAGCCGCCTCCTGAGTAAAACTCAACCGACCGTTCTTTTGATCGAAATGAGCCCCCATATGAATTAATTCCTCAACCCGAAGCGGACCGTCTTCAGCTAGAATTCGTACTGCTTCTGGTTCACATAATCCAGCGCCGGCATACAGGGTATCGTCATAATGCAAAGAAGGAGAATCCTCCTCCTCCAGAGCTACCGCAATTCCGCCTTGGGCATGCTTGGTGTTGCTTTCCGGGAGGCCCTTCTTAGTTAATACCGTCACATCAAAATGCTCGCTCGCCTTAAGTGCTGTATATAAACCAGCAATTCCGCTCCCCAGAACCAATACCCCGGTTGAATGTACGCGTACTTCCTCCAAGTGCCATGGCACCAAAAATTGTCTCATATTTGTCCCCCTGCCCCGCCAAATTGCCCCTTTTAATCTCTATTTTCTATTGAATACTAAGCTCTAACTCTGCAGTTATTATTCCACTCTCATTAAACAACTTGACATTATGTCATCCTAGGGATAATAAAAAATCTGGATTCGAGCCTATGCTCAAGACACACTTAAGTCTCACTGCCATGAATCTCCTCGTGGGCGATCTTCACCGGGTCATTCTTCTCGTCGACAAAAACGACCTTTGGCTGATAGTTCTTCGCTGCCTCATCAGTGAAAATGCCATAGGAAATAATAATGACTTCATCCCCCACTTGCACTAATCGTGCTGCCGCACCATTGAGACAGATCGTACGCTCTCCACGTGCTCCGGGAATGACATAGGTCTCCAGTCGGGCCCCATTGTTATTGTTGACTACCTGCACCTTTTCATTAGGCAGTATATCTGCAGCCTCGAGTAGATCCTCATCAATCGTGATGCTGCCCACATACTTAAGATTAGCTTCTGTAACTGTGGCCCGATGAATTTTGGATTTCATCATTGTCCTAAACATTTATAACCCCTCCAAAACCTTATTATCGATCAAGCGCGTAGAACCAAAACGCACGGCTAAAGCAATTAGGACTCTTCCCTGAAGGATTGTGAGAGCACTTAAGTCGTCTGCGGAACGAATCTCGACATAGTCCACTTCTCCGGATGTTTCACTCGTTATCTTAGCTTTAATCTGCTCGGTGATAACCTGAGCACTTCGCTCCCCTTGGCGCACCCACTCTTCTGCTTCTGTTAAGCTCCGCTGAAGCACCAACGCTTCTTTCCGCTGTTCCGGAGTTAAGTAGACATTTCTTGAACTCAAAGCCAGCCCATCTTCTTCTCTGACAATAGGTACCGCGATGACCTCTATGGGGAAATTCAGGTCCTGAACCATTTGACGCACAATCAGGTACTGTTGATAATCCTTCTGACCAAAATAAGCCTGATCGGGTTGAACACAATGGAAGAGCTTGCTGACCACTGTCGTCACTCCTCGAAAATGTCCCGGACGAGAAGCGCCACAAAGGCTATCTCCCAGCTCGCCAACTTCTACATAGGTCAAGTTTTTCGTAGGGTACATCTCTTCAACCTCAGGATTGAATATGACATCAACCCCTGCACCTGCTGCCTTTTGGGCATCTCGTTCCAAATCCCGCGGGTAACGAGCAAAATCTTCATTTGGGCCAAATTGCAAGGGGTTCACAAAAATACTCATCACCACGAAGGCCCCACTTTTCTTTGCTTCCTCTACTAGAGTTAAATGCCCTTGATGTAAGAAACCCATCGTGGGTACCAGAGCGATGGACTTTCCGTTCGCCCGTTGCTCTTTGACGATTTGTCTAACCTCCGAAATTAATTTACAGATTATCATACTTCATGCATTCCCTTCTCCAGCTAGCGCTGTAATCTATCTTGTTCGGAAAAAAGCCTATTCATCTCTTCCCACGACTCTTTTGTATAAGCTCCCCCGGTCATTTCCATCTTCCGTCGACCTATTTCCAAGGTATAAAGCCCCAAGGCTCGATACACCGAATCAATGTCAGCCGGCATCTGTTCAAGATGCCCCCGGATCACATCCGCATCCCCCCGGGCAATAGGCCCAGTCAAGGCTTGGGGCAATCCTACCTTCTCTAAGTTTTGAATAGCACCCTTCATTAAAGGGAGCAAGCTTGCCAAGGCTTCCTTTTCTTCTATTCCTACCTTTTCGAACAAGCGAACCGCCAGACCGGCTAAGGTCACTAGATAATTCGAAGCAACCACTGCCCCGGCATGGTAAAGGGGCTTTTGCTGAGGGTCCAGTCGGTGAGGAATTCCTCCTAAGTGAGTCACTATCTCAACGCCGATGTCTTCCTTATCACCCTCGATACCAAAGTGTGTCCCCGGAATCAGATCCACAGCTTGCTCGATCCCGGCAAAGGCTTGTAAAGGGTGGAGAGATAAATAACTAATCGGCAAATTCTTATTCACTTCCATCACCCGGGAGCTGGCGGACCCTGAGCAGTGAATCCAGATTTGTCCCTCTTTATAGAGGTTCCTTTGTGCTAGTTCCTCAGCGGCGACCCGAATCATCCCATCTTGGGTTGTGAGGAAGAGAAGATCCGCCTCAACAATCCATTCCTGCAAAGGGCGCTTCTCCCAGTGGAGATGGTGACAAAATCGTTGGTAGGACTTTTCACTTCGTGTATGTACACCGACTAGACGATATCCCGCCTGTTCCAAGCGAATAGCGATCGCCGTGCCAACGATTCCTGCTCCGATGATGCCAAACCTCATCTGCTTCTCCTCCAATAAATAAAAGCACCCCACAAACGTGAAGGTGCCCAGTCTGCTTTCCTTCGCCGTCTCGGTCAAAATGATCCAAGCGGTATTCTCAAAAGCCTTAGCTCTATTGTCAAAATAATCATGGCCTACGATTAGTTCCTAAAACCCTGCCAACATTTCCACAGTACAATTCCCTTGAGATATTGTCTGAAGTTAACTATTGTCAGTAGCCTCCAGGCGCCATACAGTTCCCTCACCAATGACTTCAGTAACCCTCCGGCCCGAAGGCAGAATGAGCTCCGGAGCAATTTCCCGTAACGGAGCGAGAACGAACTCTCGTTGTTCCATACGAGGGTGCGGGAGAATAAGTCGTTGATCTTCCCATACCCTATTATCGTAATTTAACAGGTCAATGTCAATGGTTCGCGGCCCCCAATGAATAAGTCTTTCTCTCCCCAAAGAGCTCTCTACTTCCTGACAATAATCCAAAAGCGCCAAAGGGGCTAAGGAGGTCTCAATCTCCAAGACTTGATTCCAAAAGTCGGATTGATCTGTCTTTCCCCAAGGTTTGGTCTCGTAAATACTGGATTGCTTGAGAACCTGGATATCAGGATGAGCCATTAATTTTTGACGGCTCTTTGCTAAATAATCTCCCCGATCCCCTAGATTGCTACCCAAGCCTAAGTATGCTTTAATGATTTTCATAATTTTTTCTCACGATAAATTTCCACAAAAGCATCATCAAAAATACCCTGCATAGGAGCTTGTGGTTTATGGACAGTGACGGAAACTCCTTCACAGGCAAACTCAGCCAAAACGACCTCCGCAATACGTTCCGCTAGTTTTTCAATCAATTGATACCTTTCTTTTATCACAATGGTTTTAATTCGCGTGTAGACCTCAGCATAACTAATCGTATCTTCTACTTGATCGCTTCTTCCCGCTATACTCAGGTCAGCAAAAAGGTCAATATCCACAATAAAAATCTGCCCCAAGCTATTTTCCTCATTCAGTACTCCATGAAAACCATAAAACTTTAAACCTCGCAAACCGATTCGATCACGCGCCAACAAAGTTCGCCCCTCTCTTTTGCCGATAGATAGCATCGGCCATCTGCACCGCTCTTTTGTTCGGCAAAACATCATGGACCCGTAGAATATCCACTCCAGCCGCTACCCCTATCACGCTGGTCGCAATAGTTCCCTCGAGGCGTTGATCTGGGGGCAAGTTGAGAGTCTGACCAATCATCGACTTGCGAGATGTCCCTAGCAATATAGGGTGACCTAAGGACCGGAATTCACTTAATCGGCTCATAATCTCGAGATCCAGGTCCAGACTCTTGCCGAAGGCAGGGCCACCGATTCCAGGATCTATGATGATCTGGTCACCCTTCAAGCCCTGCTCTTCCGCAAGGAGGATGCTTTTCTTTAAGAAAGCCATGATATCTCCGATCACGTGACGGTAGTTGTCTCCTTTTTGATTATGCATAACAAAGACTGGTGCTTGGTACTTCCCCACGACCTCAGCCATCCTAGGGTCTCTTTGTAATCCCCAGACATCATTGATCATATGTACGCCACTATCCAAGGCTCGCTCTGCCACTTCTGCTTTATAGGTGTCCAGGGAAATGGGAATAGATAGCCTTGGCACGAGAGCCTTTAATACAGCCTCCAAGCGCTCCCACTCTTCCTTGGCACTGACCGGGTCATGGCTTATACGGGTAGACTCTGCTCCGATATCTAGGATATCCGCACCCTGCTCCACCAGCGCTTCCGCTTGCTTTAGCGCTTGATCTAAAGTGACAAATTTTCCTCCATCGGAAAAAGAATCGGGAGTAAGATTGAGAATTCCCATAATCAAGGTCCGCTCACCGAGAAGCAATTCCTTACCTCGGCAAGAAAGTACCCTTTTTTGAGGAGGTTCAAAGCCTTCAAGAAGACTTTTCAAGGTCTTACCCAAGTCTTTTAAGCCAAAGGGTTGCGCTAACAGTTTTTGACTTAACTTCCGAAACTGCTTGACGGTCCCGACTAGAAGCATATCCGTTGCTTCAATCTTATTGACAATTACATTCCGATGGACGGCTGCATCGCCACCTAGGGAAAGCATCTCCTGCTTCAAGATATGCGCCACATGCAGGGGTACGTTTTCTATCTTAAGAGCGCGCCCCAGCGGCTTACCAGCCATCTGGGCGATCCCTCCTGGGTCTGAGCCGATTATTTCCATGGCCTTCTTGCTCTCCGTCTCATTATCCAGCTTAATCCAACGCAGATGAAAATCTTTCATAACTTATCCTCCTAGCCTAGAATCGACCCCGACCTAAATGATTATCTCCTCCATTGACTTCGAATACTTATAGCATGTTTCTTGGCTCGGACAGTTTTTACAATCCCTTGCCCAATCATCGGCAAGCGCTAAGGCTTGACCGAGAGGACTGCTTGTCTTATCCGGAGACAGACGATGTTCCAAGATCCCTAAAGCGATCATCTCAACCTCCGTAGAGGAAAAACCACAATCCCTCAAGATAGGCAAACTTATCCTAGCACTTACCAGCGCGTGATCTTCTTGAGTTTCATACTCTACCCAACGTCCAATATCATGTAATAACCCCGCCGCATAGACAATTTCTTTGTCAATCTCCGGCATCTGTTCTTGCCGATCCTGAACTCCAACTTCCAGAAGTTTTTCCAATAGATAAAGATAGGCGATCCGAGACACCGTCAGCCCATGATCCGATCCATGCCGACAATAGATCCGGTTCTCCTCTGCCTGTGTGTTCTTCCGGCAATAATCTTCATAGCTTTGGTGTTGGATGATGAGATTTACGCGGGGCATGGAGCGCATACTTGCTATTCCTCCTATCTATGATTATACCTTGCCCATTTCCAATCGGAAATAATAATTCGTCTCTAACCGTTCACCTAATATAGAAAAGCCCCAGAAAAATCTTTCTGGGGCATAACCAAATAACTCGTTTTTAGAAAAGACCCGTAATGCGCCCTTCAGCATCGATATCCATTCTTAGAGCGGCCGGTCGCTTAGGCAGTCCAGGCATGGTCATAATTGCACCGGTAATGGCAACTAGGAAACCTGCTCCCGCAGATAAGCGTAGTTCACGAACCGTAATCGAGAATCCTGTGGGACGACCCAGAACGCTTTGGTCATCTGTCAAGGAGTATTGGGTCTTGGCCATACAAATAGGTAATTGGCCGTAGCCTAAATCTTCATATTTCTTCATGGAGGTTAGCGCTTCTTTGCTGAAATTCACACCATCTGCACCATAGACCTCTTTACAAATGGTTTCTACTTTCTTCGCAATCGGTTGATCCAAATCGTAGAGCACGTGGAAATTTGATTCCTTCTTGGCTAGAATATCGAGAACGGCATTAGCCAGCTCAATACCACCTTCTCCACCCTTAGTAAAGACCTCGGATAGAGCAAACTCAGCACCTAACTCACGGCAACGTTGAGCAATAAACTCAAGTTCAGCATCCGTATCGGTAGGGAAACGATTGATGGCAACGACAGCTGGCACACCAAACTTGCCAATGTTCTCGATATGTTTTTCTAAGTTGACAATTCCGCGGGCCAAGGCTTCCAAATTCTCTGGACCTAAATCTTCCTTAGCCACGCCGCCATTCATCTTGAGAGCACGTACCGTGGCTACAATAACCGTAGCCGCGGGCTTCAAGTTAGCAAAACGGCATTTCAGATCATAAAATTTCTCAGCACCTAGGTCTGCACCAAATCCAGCTTCCGTAATGACATAATCAGCTAGCTTCAGAGCCAACCTAGTGGCAACAACACTATTACAACCATGAGCAATATTGGCAAAAGGACCACCGTGAATAAATACCGGTGTATTCTCTAAGGTTTGTACCAAATTCGGCTTAATGGCATCCTTCATGAGTAGAGCCATAGCACCTTCTGCTTCCAAATCGTGAGCAGTCACAGCCTTACCATCATATGTATAGGCAACCACGATCTTACCAAAACGTTCTTTAAGGTCCATCAAATCATTGGCTAAGCAGAGAATAGCCATAATCTCGGAAGCAACGGTAATATCAAAGCCGTTCTCCCGGGGAACTCCCTCTGTCCGCCCCCCTAAGCCAATAATAATCTTACGCAAGGCCCGGTCATTCATATCCATAACACGACGGAACACAACTTGACGCGGATCAATGTTGAGTAAATTCCCTTGTTGGATATGGTTATCTAATAGTGCCGCTAGTAAGTTATGGGTAGAGGTTATAGCATGAAAATCACCGGTGAAGTGTAAATTGATATCCTCCATGGGCACGACCTGAGCGTATCCTCCGCCAGCAGCTCCCCCCTTAATACCAAAGCATGGTCCAAGGGAAGGTTCACGCAAAGCAATCATGGCCTTTTTACCAATCTTAGCCATTGCCTGCCCTAGTCCAACTGTTGTGGTGGTCTTACCTTCTCCAGCCGGAGTCGGATTAATGGCAGTGACTAAAATGAGTTGCCCATCGGGTTGATCTTTAAGGCGATCCCAGGCACTGAGATTGATTTTGGCCTTATATTTTCCATAAAGCTCAATCTCATCGTCTAACAAATCCAAACCCTGTGCCACATCCACAATGGGCTTCATCGTTGACTCTTGTGCAATCTCGATATCTGTTTTCAATTAAGTTCACTCCTTTTTCCACTTTTTCTCGGTACCAAAAGCCCTTTTCCTTATCTAGGTTTTACTCCAGTCTTGTTACTTTTATTCGGCGCCAAGATAAGTTTCCCTGCTAATTTTTTACAAGCTTTATAAAAATTATTGAATTATCTGCTTTCGGGCTCCTTCAGCGGTGAAACTCCCTTATATGAAGGAATGGTTACTGTTTTCCGCACGACGCTAACGCTCATTCCATATTGCTTTAGGCCGGGCGCCTCAAGGTTTGTGAAATAATCCAAAAGTTGATCCTGATTGCCGCTGGCCAAAATCTCGTAAGGGACTCCATCGGTACGCGTTATGGGAACTTGATTGACCAGCTGGGTGGAGGTTCCACTTAAAACGATGGAGGTAGAGGCAACAATGCGCTGACCATTGACGCTAATCGCCTCGGCCCCGGCCAGCTTAAGTATGTTGATGATTCTCAATAGATCATCGGTGGTCAACGGAAATACCACTTTATGCTCCTGCTGCCTGTCATCAATAGTAATCATAATCCCCTGACCTTGGACATCCACAGTTCCTTCCATCATGCGATAGCGGTCTAATTCAGCAAGCAGAGTCGGACTAGCTCCCCCTTCTTGGCGTGCACCTTCCAGTTGTGCTGTTAACTCTTTATGCCGCTCTTTAAAAATTTTGTTTTCCTCTTGGGCATCTTTAAGAAAACTAACGACAGACGCCGCTCTTTGCGATTGAATCTTTTCTAACTCAAGCACACTTTTCTGAGTTTGCATCTGTAAAGTGAGTAAAAAACCTAGCACAATAGCTACCAGAGTTAAGGGAATAGCGAGAGAAGACCTCTTCATTACTTCGCCTCCTTCACTGGTTCTGTGTAGCGGAACTGCTGAATCTTACCTTCCGGGATGACAACAGGCTCAGTGGGCACTTCTAGCCTACGGGTAATTCCGTACTGCTCCTGATACTCCCCTAAACGGTCCCAGAAGTAAAAATTCAGGGCAGATTGCAAATAGTTTACGTCACCGACAGCTTCTATCACATAAGGTGGCATCTGACGCGTTCCGTTAATCTGGATAAAGGCACCGCTGCAGAAAATTTCCGTATTTCCCATAATTCGTTGCCCGTTCACTGCAATAGCTTCTGCTCCACCATTCCATAGCCAATTGACGATCTGGCGAATATATTCCTCATGGATGAGGTAATAATAAATGTCCTGTTCACTTGTATCTCGATTGGAAGCATCATCGAGAGTAACCCGTATTCCGGGTCCTGTGACTTTGGTTAGCCCCGAGTTACGTTTGGATTTCTCCAATTGTTCTAATACCACTTTCGAGGCATTCTGTCCGGCTTGGAATTTTCCCATCTCCTCTTGTAGCTTCGCAAGGTCATTTTTTAACTGATCGTTTTCCTGGCCAATTTGCACAAGGGAAGCCAAAGTTGTATCCGTTCTTGCAACTGGCCCTGTGGTGCCTGTGGCTTTGATCAGGGTAACAAAAAGCATGCCTAAGATTAGGCTAGCCACTGTCAGCATCATTTTGCCGTTTTTCGGCAGTTCCATTTTACACACCTCTGACCTTTATCGACATATTTTTATCAGTGATGCCGCAAAGCGACATGGGTCTGATAGTGGGAAAAAGGACACCAAGTCGGTGTCCTTTTTAAATTTCCTATTAGAAGTCTCGTTCAATCGTTGAGCCACTCTTCGCCCGCTTTACGATAGTCACATAGTTCTTCCTGTTTAAAGTAAAGGGCGATTTCTCGCTCTGCACTAGCTACAGAATCGGAGCCATGGATCACATTACGGCTGATATCCATACCAAAGCTGCCACGGATAGAACCAGGGTTAGCACTAGCCGGATTGGTCGCGCCCATGAGCTCGCGGGCGATCGTCACGACATTTTTGCCTTCCCAAACCATGGCCACCACTGGAGAAGATGTAATATAGGCAACCGTGGGCTCAAAGAAACCTTTTCCCTTGTGCTCAGCATAATGATGTTCTGCAAGAGCTTTGTCAACATTCATAAGTTTCATTCCCACTAATTTGCAGCCCTTCGCTTCAAAGCGTCCGATGATTTGCCCTACTAGACCGCGCTGTACTGCGTCTGGCTTGAGCATGATGAAGGTCTTTTCCATAGAGGTCCTCCCTAATCAATCTTATTTTTCTCTTCTTCTAAGGTCGATCCACTCAATTTCGCAGTTACTTCAGCGTGCTCCACCTCATCTAATTCCTTCGCTGGAGTTGATGGTTGAAGCTCTTCACTGTACACCATATTGCTTGGTGTCTCATTTGCTAGTGCCTCAGACGGTTCCGAGACGGGTGAGCTATCTTGCGCTGCATCCGTTGGCATATCGAATTGAGCCATCAAAGCGGCAAATTCTTTTGAATCAATCGTTTCTTGCGCCATCAAGGTCTCAGCAATGGCATTCAGCTTATGCATGTTCTCTTTAATGAGATTCTGAGCTTTCTGATAACACTCATCGATAATGCGTCGCGCTTCCTTATCGATAGCGTAAGCTACGGCTTCACTATAGTTACGGTCCCTAGCGATATCACGGCCTAAGAACACTTGACCTTCCTTTTGACCAAAGGTAAGGGGTCCAAGCTCGTCAGACATCCCCAGTTCAGTAATCATCTTACGGACCAAACCAGTAGCACGCTCGAGGTCATTGGAAGCACCTGTGCTGATTTCATGAAGAACTAACGCTTCAGCAACTCGTCCCCCTAGCAGCATGGTGACTTGATCGAGGAGTTGTGATTTTGTCATGTAATTCCGATCTTCCTTAGGTAACAGGAGGGTGTATCCACCCGCACGTCCCCGTGGAATAATGGACACTTTATGCAGAGGATCAGTATGGGTGAGAAGCTCTCCTACCAAAGCATGACCTGCCTCATGGTAAGAAACCAGTTTCTTTTCAAAGTCACTAATCACTCGCGCCTTTTTCTCCGGTCCGGCAATAACCCGCTCCACAGAGTCCTCAAGGGCATTCATTTTAATCTCCTTCTCATTCCGACGTGCGGAAAGCAGAGCAGCTTCATTGACAAGGTTGGCAAGGTCAGCACCCGTGAAGCCAGGTGTGCGTCGAGCTAAAACACCCAACTCCACTTCGCTACTGAGGGGTTTACCTTTAACATGGACTTTTAGAATCTCCTCACGGCCTTTAACATCCGGAACATCGACCACAACTTGCCGGTCAAAACGTCCTGGTCGCAGTAAGGCTGGGTCTAAAATATCTGGACGGTTGGTTGCTGCGATAATGATGATTCCTTCATTACCATCAAAACCATCCATCTCGACAAGCAATTGGTTCAGGGTTTGTTCCCGTTCGTCATGGCCGCCGCCTACGCCGGCGCCTCTTTGACGACCCACTGCATCGATCTCATCAATAAACACGATGCAAGGAGCACTCTTCTTGGCCTGTTCAAATAAGTCACGGACACGAGAGGCACCCACCCCAACGAACATCTCTACGAAGTCCGATCCACTGATACTGAAGAAGGGAACACCCGCTTCTCCGGCGACAGCACGCGCCAACAATGTTTTACCGGTTCCGGGAGGGCCAAAGAGAAGTACCCCTTTAGGAATCTTTGCTCCCAGTTCATTGAACTTCTTAGGGAACTTAAGAAACTCTACTACTTCCACTAGCTCTTCCTTTACCTCATCTGCACCTGCCACATCAGCAAAGGTTACCTTTTTCTTTTCATCGCTGACCAGCTTAGCGCGACTTTTGCCAAACTGCATCACGCGATTGCCCCCACCTTGGGACTGCTGCATCATAAAGAAGAAAAAGCCCACGATTAAGAGAATCGGTAATATCGTCGTAACCAAACCAGCCCACCAAGGGGTCACTGCTGGTGGAATGGTGCGCATAACTACGTTATGATTGAGCATTTGCTCAGTCAGTACATCGTCGTCTGCATTACCTAGGGCTTTGTATTGTTTACCATCTTTGGTTGTGACCTCATAGGTATTCACATTGTCATCAGCATTGATTACAACTTCTTGAACCTGATCACTAACCACCGCCTTATAGAACGTCGTATAATCCATATCCAACGGTTGCGTGGCAGGTGGGTTGGACAATCTGATAAACATAATCGCAATTAAAATAATCAAAAGATAAATCGCGGAATTCTTGAAAAACTTCAAAAGTTAGGTCCTCCCCTCTCAAATGGAAAAACTAGCCATATTACGAGACAATATGCAATATTATACCACGGAAAAGGCCTTTTTACAACGAATCCAGCCTTTCTTCTTCCTTGCTATTTCGACCCTTCAACACCCACAAGAATCCTCCCGACATCTCTTCAGGAGTCCGACTAAGCCTTTCCGCTGACCCCGATAACGTTCTCCGCCCTTTACCCCCGGAACCCAGAGAATCTCATCACCTAAGGCTAATAATGGTATGGCTTGACGCTGGGATGCCGAAACCTTGGCCTCCTGGAAAACCTTTTTCAAGGATTTATGACCCAAGCCGGCGATCCAGAGGGAATCCCCTCCTTGCCGATACCGCCATTGTAGCTCGCCAGGTTTGTCTTGCATAGTGTGCAGATCGAAAAAGACTTGGTCTACATTTTTGTTATTAAGTTTGTTATTTAGTTCGTCATTATATTCTAACCAATCCCCTTGGCTCTCCAAATTAAAGAGACCGACTTGCCATCTTTGACCATGGGCATCCTGCCAAAATAACCATTCTCCCCAGTGAACTTGTTGAGGCAATGGCGAAATGTCGAGCTCATTCGTATTTCTACGTATATCCTGCCCCAGATCGACCGTCAGAAAACACGCTCCCTGATAATTAATTTCTATCTTCAGTCCAGGCAGATCCTGACTCCAACCGACTTGTCCTTGAGAGGCAATAATCTGGTCTACATAGTGATAGCTTATTCCCCGTGGTTCTCCCGAAACCCGCGAGACAGCCTTCCTTATTAAACGCGATAGAATGGCCTTGGGGAGATCAAAAACTTTCCTATGCAAAACTACGCGCTGTTCCGTGCTTTCTAAGGCAACCCCCTGCCAGGCCTTTTCGGTTTCTTCCGCCAAGTATTCCTCATCCCAACGCAGAAGCTCCGCCATGCGACCTAGAGCCACCATGATTTGAGGATTATATTCTCTTTGCAGTTCAGGCAAGAGCTCTAGGCGTATCTTATTCCTCGTATAGATTGGGTCTGCGTTCGAACAATCAATAGCATAAGGCAAATTTTCATTTCGACAATATTCCAAAATCTCCTCTTTTGTGACTCCAAGAAGAGGACGAATGAGTTTTCCTTTTTGCGGATAAATACCCGCTAACCCAGCTGTTCCGCTACCGCGTAGGAGACGATAAAGCACAGTTTCCGCCTGATCCCCCAGATGATGTGCTGTAGCCAGAAGGGAACAGCTTTCCTGCTGCATATCCTCTTCCCAGCGAGCATAGCGCCATTCACGAGCTGCAGTCTGAAAGGATTTACCGACAGATTTTGCGTAACCTTTCGAGTCGAAACGATGAATAAGACAAGGTATTTTCCAATCCCTTGCCATGCGAGTCACCATCTTCTCTTCCTCATCGGATTCCTTGCGCACACCATGATGGACATGGGTCAAAACCAAGCTTATCTCCTGGCCCTGATTCTCTATCATAAAACGCCATAAGATATGAGCCAGGACCATGGAGTCCGGTCCACCTGATACGGCTACCAAAATCCGTGACCCAGGAGGAATTTGCTTAGGCAAAACATGCTGCTTTAGCTTTTCGTACAAAGCGTCTATCCTCCTTATTTATTTCATCCATCACCATCATATTTGCACATTGCTATCTTTAGTCAAGGACATTCTTTTTTATAACCATAGCAACTCCATCATCCAACATTTCGTTGCCGCTCATTTTTCTTGCCTCGCGGATGATGGCGTCCGCAAGTTCTTGCGCAGTACCCGGGTGTTGGCTATCCAAAAAGTCTTTTACCCAATCGGTTCCATCTTTTAGTATATCCTGAATTCCATCAGTGACAAGCACTAAATACTCTTCTGAACGCAATTTTTCTTCAATGACCGGTATTTCCACATGATTAAGTATCCCTACAGGCAAACTTGAGGATTCATATTTGCGAATCGCATCTTCGCCGACAATATAGGAAGGACAAGCTCCCACCTTGATGAGCTTGAGTCCATCCGACTCACAATCAATGATCCCAATATCCAAAGTAACGAAGCTCTCCTCTGGGGAACGCAAAACTAAAATCGAGTTCAGCGCTTGTATGGCACTTTCCGGTTCAAAGCCCGTAGTCAATAATTGTTCTAAAAGACTCAAAGCGGTGGAGCTCATTTTGTCTGCCCTTTCACCCACTCCCATCCCATCGCTGACCACGAAAGCATGTTGGGTAGGAGAAAAGGCTAAAGAAGCGTAATTATCTCCCGATATGGTATTCCCCTTTTTGGTAAATGTCGCTACTCCTACATCCAAGAACTGTCTACGCCTTCTGGCAAGATTGGATGGCTTAACCTGTTCTAGATTATGTCGGGTGTTGAGCTCTTTAGCAAGGTGCCCGATTACTTGGGATACACTTTGAAATTGACGTGCTAAGGCTTCTTGATTGGTCGTCAGCCTTGACCGCCAAGACTCAATACTTTTCTCATGCTCCATAATAAATTGGACGCCGAGAAGCATTTCTTTGAGCTTCCCACAATGTCGTTTATACTCCAACGGTAGATTTTGAACGTTGACCTCTTCTTCCCTTTCAACCCATTCAAATAAATTGAATAGAAGGTGGTAGGTCCGATAGAATTCTCGCGTCCAGCAGGTGTCAATGGTCGGACAATTCTTGCAAACCCTTTCCACCAGAACATTCATAAGCTCCGGTATTTCCGGTTTGGACTTTCCTACTTCAGCCTCCGCCGCTTGAGCGCTGTAGGCAATCTGATCAAATATCTCCGCTACAGTCTTCACTTTCATTACCGTCGATTCCACTTCCGGCATTGGCTTGTCCTTTAAAAAATCACTTTGGGGAGAGGAACTAGGAAATAGTAAAAAAAGCAGAAGACCAATGCCCGCGGATAAGAGCTGTGAATAGAGCACCTCAGGTTGAAGATAGGCTGTGAACATCAAGGTAATACTTATAAAGGCGACACCCAGCCCGATCTTACCCAGTCTCTGAAAGGCCCCTGTGCCAAACCCTGCTAGGCCATAAATTCCCGCAGTCATAAGATTCAGCGGGTTAAATTCCAGCTGAGGCAGGAACCCTAACAGCGCCCCTACTCCAGCTGCTGTCCCCGCACCAAAACGCTGGGCAACAAAAAGAATAAAGAAGCTGAGGAGAACCACAGAAAAATTAACCCCCTTAAAGGTTATCCCTTGCAAACCACTTATAACTCCAATCAGGACAAATAACCAGGCCATCCCTTGCTCCCGGGTGAAGCTCCCCCGCCAGATAGCATCCTGATAACGCCAAGCATACCAAAAGACCACAGCCAAGCCACCATTGAGCAAACCAAATAGTGCAGCCTTCGCCCCGATCATCACTTCAGGTTGACCGATCCTCATGACGATGAAGGCCACACACCCTGCAACGAGCGCTACCACTAACCCTAGATAGAGTCCTTCACGCTTACTGCCGCGCAATCGTGGAACAAAGAGACTCAAAACAAGCAATGTCAGCAAAATCTGTAGGGAAGCTGCTAAGTCCTCTATAAACAAAGAAGCTACTCCTGCTGTAACGCCCAATAAGCCCATAATAGTGCCTTTGCGTCCATATAGCATCAAGGCAGCCCCGAAACCTATACCAAAGGGGTATAACTCCATAATACTACCCCGCGCGATCAATAACCCCAATATAAAAGGCCAAAAATGCCCTTCCAGAGTCAACCTTTCCTTCCGTAAGCCTTGTTTGGGTTTTAATGTAGCCCATTCAGCCATTACCTCACCTCTTACCATATAATACCAATATTATAACTGATAGTTTTGGCAAAGGTTGTCTAGGAAAGGGGGTGATTCCCATTAGTTTTCGACTCTTTTTACGATTCACTCGTTTTTCCTTTACACTCCCCGTTCAAACTTCAAAATTCTCCGTGATCCCTCATTACTTCCCTATTAAAAGCGACCCAGCCCAGATACGGCGCATCCTAAGCCGCATGGACGTCAAAAAGCAAATGCAAAATGACCGCCCTGCGGCGGTCATCTATCTATAGCATTTTTCGGCTTCTAATAACGGCTTGATCCTCTTCCTCCGCGCTTCGATTCAGTCGCACGTCGGAATTCCAGTTGCCGTTCATCACTATCCTTAATAAACTTGGCTAACTTATCCTCAAAGGATACGGTTGGCTGACGACGCTCCCGCGGATTGTTGCGCGGTGGCGGTGGCGGAGCCGGATTTGCTTGCTTAATCGATAGTCCAATCTTCCCTTTTTCGTCAACGTGAATTACTTTGACCTTTACGCGGTCTTGTTCCTTTAAATAATCCCTAACATCTTTTACATACGCATCTGCAACTTCTGAGATGTGTACTAGGCCTGTAACTTTCTCGGGCAACTCCACAAAAGCACCAAAATTTGTGATACCCGTAACCACACCCTCAATTATAGTGCCAACCGCTATGGCCATACGAAGTAAACTCCTCCTTGTGATGATTTAAGTCATTATTTTTATTATATCTTTCTAAGAAGAGAACTGTCAAGGTAACAACTCAGGAGTAGCCTTACAAATTTTTACTGAATCATTCGATTCTATTATTCATCTATTCCATTTTTGGTGCAATGCGGATTTCACCCTTACGAACCAATCCTAATTGCTCCCTAGCCAATTGCTCAATAAAACTGGGCGTGTTCAGCTCTAGAATTTCCTTTTCTAAGTTCTTCTGCTCTTTAAGCAAATCTTCCTTCTCAATAGTCAGCTGAGCGATACTCTGATTAACCTCTTGTCGGAGTTCATACAGCTGATAGGCGGAGCTAATAAGAGCAAGGGTAATACACAGGATGATGGCAGTCTGTATAGGCCGAAGGCGATGCTTTCGGGTCTTGGGTCGGGACTCTTTAGCTGTCGGATTCTTCTTCGTCAAAATCATACCCTCCTAGACCAAGTTCAGCCTCTGGAATAATACAAACAATCTGATAGCCCTTCCCTTTGGCCCGATTGAGTAAGGTCGCCACGGAACTTTGGCTAAGATGCAACTTCTTGGCAATTTGCTCTTGAGATTTTCCGCTTTCTTTTAAGACAACCGCTTGGCGCTCGCGAAAGCTCAACTTTTCCAAACCACGAATCTCTAAATGCACTGCATCCACCTGTCTTATGCGAATTTGCCGATGACTACCGCCACTATTCCAAGTTCGTCTCCCTTATCCACATTATCAAAAAGTTATCCACAAACTGTGCCTAACTTGTGGACAAAATATGGACAAACAGGGGACAAAGACGCTACAAATTGTGGACACCTCCTATTATACATAGGACTGCCCCATTTATCAATCTCTCCATGTTAAATTTACCCATTAGTCCTAGGCGGAAAGAGTCGATTCCAAAAAACAAGCGCTTTTTTGCGAATTCTTACCACCGACTCTCCCCATAAAGCCTCATTTATCCGGAATAGCAAAAGGCTAAACCACCGTAAAATCGCGTAGGGTGGTCCCATTAACACCCTCACGATTTTTACAGGAATACTTAAGAGACTCAGAATGAGCCCCATAAACCGCTCGATTAGCCAGTAGCATTTAAAAAATAGCCATAGGATTATCGGACTTAAGATTCGTGAATAAAGAAAGAGACCCAAAGCGCTGCCCCACACAATATAAAATCGAAAATCTAAATGGTTAGCTTTCAAGAAGAACCTAAAAAGCAAATACAAGGCCGCTGCTGAGAAAACTAAATCTCCGACAATAGTTAATAACTTTCCCCAACCAAGCCATTTGCGCAGGGAGCGATAAAAGTCAAAAACTAAGCCGACAGCCGCTCCGGCTGCCACGACCCAGATTAAGGCTACAAAGTCAGTAATCATCCATCCCTCCCCTTGTCCTAGTCCTAACAACTGATCGTTGGAGACTTAGCGGAAGACTTTTGCCCAGATGTTTTGTCTCGATCCCCCATGACGGGGATAGACCATGGCATCGATTTGCCCCTCAACCTCAACCTGCCCAGCTTTCAAATCCAGGTGTTTAACCCCTAACTTCTCTCCCTTTATGCTTAATACACCTTGGATCGTTTCCAATAGAATCTCCTTAGGATCAAAGGACTGTACCTTAGATACCCCTGTGATCGAGAGAAATTGGCGATTATCCATGGCTAGCCGGTGATTGGATGGAGTCTTTTCCATACTTCCCAGCCCCCCTTTTTACTCTTCTTCTTAAACCATATTCTCAATAACTTGAATTTAGACATACCAATCTGAACTGCCTTGAAGCAAAAACAAAAAGACAAGGTGCTTCCTCCGCCTTGACTTAAAGCGTAAGAAATCCTTGTCCTGAAGTTACTGTTCCCAGTCCTTTATTCTATTCCTCTTGCCCCCGCTTTTCGTCCTTCAAAACCTCATAAAGCAAATGAGCTTCATTGGCCTTCACACTGTTGGGTGTAGATAGAACGCGCACTTCCAGAAGATGACGGGCCATCTCCATCGTCACAATATCGCCCGGCTTCACTTCTGCGGAGGGTTTCGCGATTCGGCCATTCAACCGTATTTTCTCCCCTTCGCAGATATCCTTGGCGACCGTTCTCCTTTTAATCAGACGGGAAACTTTTAAGTATTTATCAATCCGCATATGTAATCCCCTTAAAACTTGGCCATAGAGAAAATCAGGCCCATAGGACCTGACCAATCTCGAGAAGTATTATTTTTGAACAGCGTCCTTTAAGGCTTTACCTGCTTTAAACCCAGGAACCTTCGAAGCGGGAATAACAATGGCTTCTTTGGTTTGTGGATTTCTACCAGTACGCTCAGCACGATCTTTCACTTCGAAAGTTCCAAAACCGACCAATTGTACTTTTTCATTTTTTGCTAATGCTTCCTCAATTGAAGCAAATACAGCACTGACTGCCTTTTCAGCATCCTTTTTTGATACTTCGGCTTTTTCTGCTACCGCAGCCACTAAATCAGCCTTATTCAAAATGATTCCCTCCCAAATATGTATTGAGTTTCAGCATTATATTTTCGCGATAAATAGCCAAACTCCTGCTTTTATTTATGGATTGTTGCCAATCTCTTCATTTTTTTCTCTCTTTTTGGCCATTTCCCAGTACTTGTCCATCTGATCTAAGGTTAAACTCGGTAATTTCTCTCCTTCATCCTCTGCTAATTTCACCATTTCTAAGAAACGTCTCTGGAATTTCCCTACCGTCTTACGAACGGCATCTTCAGGATCTAACTTAAGAAATCGGGATAAATTGACAAGGGCAAAGAGCGTATCTCCGAATTCTTCTTCAATCCCTTTTCCGTGACCCATAGCCTCTTCTAATTCCTGCAGTTCCTCATAGACCTTGGCCAGAGGACCTTCAAAATCAGACCAATCAAAACCAAGCTTGGCCACTTTCTTTTGGGTTTTCACCGCCAGCATTAAGGACGGCAACCCTTTAGGAAAATTAAACAGCTCCTCTGATCCTTGTTCCCCCTTTTCCTTTTGCTTGATTTGATCCCAATTTTTCAAGACTTCAGTAGAATTCTCCACCTCAATATCCCCAAAAACATGGGGATGGCGACGAATCATCTTCTCAATAATACTGCGTAAAACATCTTGAAACTGGAACTCACCTGCCTCTTGAGCTACTTGGGCATGAAATACTACTTGCAGTAATAAGTCTCCCAATTCTTCAGCTAAATTATACATATCTTGGGCTTCAATGGCTTCGAGAACTTCATAGCTTTCTTCAACAAGGTAGGGCTTGAGGGAGGTATGTGTCTGCTCTTGATCCCATGGGCACCCCCCCGGGCTGCGTAGAGTCCTCATGATCTCTAATAGCTTGGTCATCGATATGCCAGCCCGGTGGGGCGGTAGCACGACTGTAGTCAAATGATCAAAGGTTTGATGATCTAACTCAAACAATTGACACTTCAGCACCTTTTGCAACTTTGTCCCGAGTGCTTGAACCACGTAAGCTTCAGCCTCATCTGCGTAAACCTCCATGAGGTCCAACTTCACTTCCGAAGCAATGAGTCCATCATAAACCTGAGGAATAACCAGCCATTCCCTACCGGTTAGACCACTTTCCTTGAGATCATCATAATTGCGTAGCAAAAACCCTTCCACAGGGTCCATAGGAATCGCCGAAAAAAGCGGGTCAAGAAAACTCAAAGCCGGATGAACTTGAATCTCCACTTGGTTGGCTAGCATGTTCACCAGTAACTGAACACTGCGCTCAGCTACCGTCGGATGACCCGGAACAGCATAGACCACTTCGGGGTATATGTTACACTCTTTCTCCAAGCGTTTAACAATTCCCTCATAGACCTTTTCAAAGGATTCCTCTTGGTCATAGAGATCATCAAAGGATTCCACTTGAAGCCCCTCGGCAAGCAGATCTTGGGCACAAGGGTGATTTACGGTCCGAAAAAAAACCCTTTTGGCCTGCTTTATCATTCGATAATCACCGAGGGTCATAGATTCCAGTCCTGCCGGACCTAAGCCCACGACATGCAATACGTTACCCATTAACATCCTCCCGAGTTGATCCATGGCAGACTGCCACGGAACTCAACATTTTCCTAAACTTTCCTTATTGATTGTATCACATCTATCCTCGCAATAAAAATGAAGCGGCCGATGCCGCTTCAATCTTAACTCTTTACAAGGGACTACTGCTCCATTTGCTTAGCTAAAAAGCCTGCAGCTGTCTCTACTAACTTTAACTCTAGGTCAGCCATTTTGACATTGGGATCCTTTGACATCAAGATGACGGCTCCAATCGGATCACCCTCGGCGATAATTGGGGCAACCACTTGACTGGTCAGCCTGCTCAGCTCATCCTCCTCATCTTGCTTGCCCTCTCCAGCTTTAAGTGCGAAGGTCTTACGGTCAGCCATAGCTTGTTCAATGCTGGGCCAAATGGGTTTATTTAAGTACTCTTTTTTAGAAGCTCCTGAGACCGCGATGATGACATCCCGGTCGGCGATACAGGCAATATGGCCGGTAGCCTCAAAGAGGGAATCAGCATATTCCTTAGCAAAATCGCCCAGTTCACCAATGGGGGAGTACTTCTTGAGAATGACTTCTCCTTCACGATCGACGAAGATCTCCAAGGGATCGCCCTCTCGAATGCGAAGTGTCCGACGTATTTCTTTTGGAATAACAACACGACCAAGATCATCAATTCTTCTAACAATACCTGTTGCTTTCATGGACGCTCTTCCCTCCTTTTGTCATTACGAGCCACCGAGTTTGGGGCCGTTACAGACACAGCAAGACCACACTTAAGTAACGAATTTCTGACAACTGTCCTGCCTGTGGAAAATTTTGCGTTGTCTTTAACTTCATAGATAGTATATATCTGGTCATTCTCTATTATTCATATTTTTCCATGAAGTTACTCAACTGGATAAGAGAAAGTTTAGAAAAGAAAGCCCCAGAGCAATTTGTTTATAAAACTTATTATTATGAGTTTTCAAAAGATAAATCGCTGAATAAAGGAAGTCTGTCAATTAATACAAAAACGCTTGGATTTACTCCAAGCGTTTTTGGGTTATTATGCTGTGTTGTCCAAATCTTAGGTGGCTGGCTTAAATTCTGCGGTATACTCGATATTCCCCTTGGCCTTTTCCCGCAGCTCCGTAAAATAGGACTCGAACTTTTGGGCCTTCGCATCAGCTAAAGCATCCTTAGCAACTTGGTCCTTGGATGCCTCATAATCGGCTTTGGTGGCTGCTTTGTGGTCTTCTACCAAAATAATATGATAACCGAACTCGGATTTTACAGGTGTCGTGGTGTAAGTACCGACTTTTTGGGCGAAAGCAGCAGCTTCAAATTCTGGGACCATCGCACCGCGTCCAAAAAAGCCTAAGTAGCCACCGGATTCCTTTGATCCTGTATCCGTAGATTTCTCCTTAGCCAGTGTTGCAAAATCCGCTCCCTCTTGCAGCTGGACGACAATCGCTTTAGCCTCATCTTCAGTATCTACCAAGATGTGACGAGCTTGCACTTGCTCCCCGCTCCCCCCATAGAGGTCTTGATTATTATCAAAAAATGTTTTCTTTTGCTCATCGGTAACGGTGACATCTTTAGTGATTTCAGCAGATAGAGCAAAGTAATTCCGTACTTCGTCATTGGTCATCGCTTGCTGCTTAAGCCACTCTTGGTATTTGGCCTCATCGCCCACCATCTTCTTGATATTCTCTTCTTGCTCTAAGATAGCAGGATCATCAGGATTTAAATTTAACTTTTTTGCTTCCTGCATCACTAGCTGGGAAGCAATCATCCCCTCAAGAATCTGGCCCTTTACCTGTTTTAATGCTTCTTTACCTTGCTCAGTGCTAAAGTCCATACCCATTCCTTCATAGGACTTCTGGACATCGGAGATTCTTGCTTCAAACGCTTCTTGAGTAATAATTTGTCCATTTACTTTAGCAACCCATTGCTCTCCACCTAGGGAAGAACAACCTGTTAATAGTAATGCAAAGGATAACGCTCCGGCGATGATTCCCTTCCGGATTTTCTTCATGATTACACACCCTTTCGTATCCACTAAAAGCAATTATATCAGGATGCAGTTTTTGAGGCAATACCACTAAATACCATCAATATCTTATGAACTGCTTCCAAAACTTCTTCCTGAACTACAGATCGGAGACGTAGTTTTATCTCTAGATTACTATTGGCAGAGGTGCCAAAGGAGATCGGATAAGGAGATTCGGTGGCCATCGTCATGAGCGTTTCTCCGGAAATTCCCGGATCGACTGCGAAACGGAACACAACCTGTTGTTTAACCTGTTGGATTTGTTCAATTTTTAGAGCGGATGCATACCATTTAATCCGGACAATCTTCAAGAGATTCTCAACCTCCCGTGGGGGGGCTCCGAAGCGGTCAATCAATTCATCAATCATGGAGCTGAGATCCTCTTCGTTATCAATGGAAATCATCCGCTGATAGAGCGCCGCCTTTAATTTACGCTCCCCAACATAGCTATCCGGCAAATAAGCATCCACCGAAACCTCAATACTGGTCTCGATCTTCTCCTCTACTTTTTCGCCCTTAATCTCTTGAACGGCTTCTTTAAGCATCTGGCTATAGAGCTCAAAGCCTAATGCAGCCAAATGTCCGTGCTGTTGAGCACCAATCAGGTTACCCGCCCCGCGGATTTCCAAATCTCGCATGGCAATTTTTAACCCGGAACCAAACTCGGTAAACTCTCGAATAGCTGCCAAGCGCTTTTCCGCTACTTCCGATAAAACTTTTTGCGGCTTATATAAAAAATAGGAATAGGCCTTTCTGTTCGAACGTCCGACCCGCCCCCGCAGCTGATAAAGCTGGCCGAGGCCGAGGCGGTCTGCTTCATCAATAATCAGGGTGTTGACATTGGGCATATCCAAGCCCGTCTCGATGATGGTGGTGCATACTAAAACATCGCTTTCCTGCTCGAGGAAATTCATCATTTCTCGCTCTAATTCTTTTTCGCTCATCTGCCCATGAGCTATTCCATATCGAGCCTCGGGTACGAGCTGGCTTAGGAAGCGAACGACCTGATCCATATCCTCCACCCGGTTATGGACGAAAAACACTTGACCGCCCCGTTGAATTTCCCTGCGGATGGCTTCTCGTACCACATCCGGACGGAATTCCGCTACATATGTTTGCACAGGAAAACGATCTTCCGGAGGGGTATCAATGACACTGAGATCTCTCACCCCTACCAAGGACATATGCAAGGTACGAGGAATGGGAGTAGCCGACAAGGTCAGGACGTCCACATTGGTCTTCAGGGTTTTTAGTTTTTCCTTATGGGCAACCCCAAACCTCTGTTCTTCATCAACAATCAACAGTCCCAAGTCCTTAAACTTAATGGAATCCGAGACCAGTTTATGAGTCCCTACCACAATATCGATAGCGCCTTCCTTCAAACCCTGCAGAATCAACTTTTGTTCCTTTGGGGTGCGAAAACGACTCAACATCTGAATACTTACTGGGTAACCCATGAACCGCTCCAGAAAGGTGTTGTAATGCTGCTGGGCAAGGATGGTCGTAGGAACCAACACAGCCACCTGCTTGCTATCCATCACGGCTTTAAAGGCCGCTCGCAAGGCCACCTCGGTCTTGCCATAACCCACATCCCCACAAAGCAAGCGATCCATGGGGCGTTTGCGCATCATATCTTCCTTAACCTCAATGATACATTGCATCTGATCAGGCGTCTCTTGGTAAGGGAACTTCTCTTCAAATTCCTGCTGCCAGACATTATCGACCGAAAATGCATACCCCTGAGTAGCTTCTCGTTGAGCGTAGAGCTTGACAAGGTCAAAGGCCATCTCTTTGATGGCATTTTTAGCTTTCGCCTTAACTCTTTTCCACTCAGAACCGCCCAGCTTATAAAGCTTCGGCAGGGTATCGGCATCTCCACCCAGATACTTTTGCAGAAGGTTCAGCTGATCGAGAGGAACATAAAGCTTATCCTGGCCTGCATATTTTACGCTAAAATAATCTTTTTCGACTCCTCCCACAGCAATCCGTTCGATTCCCATGAACTGCCCGATACCATGTTGGACATGAACCACATAGTCCCCCGGCTTTAGATCGGAAAATTGTAAGCGCTGCCCTGTTTTCTCCGGTGCCTTTTTGCGTTGGGAAGTCCCTTTGCGCTCCCGTTTATAAATCTCTGCTTCGCTGAGGACGATTAGCTTACTTAAGGGGAGCTCGAAGCCCTGATCGATGGAGGAGGCATGAACATACACCCCTCCTTCTTGGACCCCTTCCTGAAGTCCCTGCTTCTTGGCTAAAGCCCCTCGATCCCTCAAGCCCTGTAGCATCCGTTCAGCATGCTCCTCATCCCCGACGAACAGAGAGATGATGTGCCCGGATTTTTGCCAAAGATCGATTTCATCGACCAAAACACCGGTTTTACCCATGAATCCGGTCAAAGGACGAGCTGTCGAGTTATAGATTCGCTTCGGCGTAACCCCAGGAATTTGCCGAGGCAAAGTGGAAAGCACAATGAGAGGATGCCCTTCTCCATCCTTTAAGAGCTGTTCATAGGTTACGAATTGAGCCTCCGGACTTAAGAACTCCTCCCCTTTTGCTAAAGCCCGCGTATATTCCTCCAGTCTTTCCTTCTGTTGGAACTCAAGCTGTTCTTTCAGTCGTAAGGGTTCATCTAAAATCAAATAACAATCCTTAGAAAGCAAAGAGAAAAATGTTTGCAGAGGCTCCTCAAGGAGACTGAGATAGGGATAGATTGATTCATCTAAGTGACCGAGCTTCAAGCGCTCTTCAATCTTCTGGGCCTGCTTCATAACCAGCTCAGCTACCTCAGACCGACCGTTGCGATTCAAGCGTCCTGCTGCCTTCCTAGCCTGTGCACGAACCTCCCAGGTGAGCTTCTCGAACTCCTCAGGGCGAATCACCATCTCTACAGCAGGGGCAATTTTGACACTTTTTAAGGTTTCAGTGGATTTTTGAGTCTCGAGATCAAAGACACGTATGGAATCCACTTCGTCATCGAAAAACTCGACCCTTAAGGGCTCCCCGTCGAGAGGAGCAATATCCATGATGCCACCCCGGATGGCAAACTGACCCTTGCCATCCACCACATCGAGGCGTTCATACCCTGCGGTGATTAAATTATGGGTCAGCTCCTGTAAGTTATAGGAGACCCCTTCCTTTAACTCCAGGGTATACTCCTGCCAGCGGGTGGATGAAAACATCCGCTGCTCCACCGCCAGCACAGGGGCAACGACCGTACATTGATTATCCTCGGCTAAACGATTTAAAACCTTAATCCTCTCGATGGTGGTTTCACGACTTTTACCAAGGACCTCAAAGGGCAACCAGTCTGTGGCCGGAAAATAAAGCACAGATTCCTCTGGGAGCCAAGTACGCAAATCATTAACCCACTTTTGCGCAAGATCCTCGGAATAGGTGAGGATCAAGCCCGGTTTACCCTTCTTTAATAGCTGAGAAGCGAAAGCGGGCTTCTGACTTCCTGTTAAGTTATAAATCATTTGCGGCCATTCCTGATAGGAAATCGCCTTTTCCACTGCTTCAATATCGAAGCCTAAACGCAAATAGTGGTTGAGGGTTCTCAAAAAATCCTTCCTTTCAGGGCAATGCAAAACCATGGACGTCCGCTTAGGGGACCCCCATAGTGCCTAATTTAAAGTGTTGTTCGTGCGAGAGTGAACAAAGGCAAAAATAGGCTGATTCCGTGACGCTCATAAGCAGCCTAGTTTAAACGCCGGAACTCACCGACTTCCAGTTCGCTCATACAATCTGGGCAAAGAGCGTAAGCCACATTCCCGGTGATATTTATTATAGAGTCCTGCTGTCCCGAGGTCAAGTCATCCAGCTCCAACTCTCCCAAGACATGATCACAAACCTGGCAAACTCTCATAACCAGCATGAAAACACCTCCTAGGCATAGGTTTACCTAGGAGGTGAAGTGTTATTCATCGGAAGCTATCTTAGCCACCTTATGACCGTAGCGTCATTGCACTAAAGCCACGATCTAGTTCTTAAATTCCCTAGCTAATTGATCTAGTGCAGTATCATAAACTCGATATACAGTCCAGTCATCCATAGGCACCGCTCCGATTCGCTTATAGAATCCAATAGAGGACTTATTCCAATCCAAACACCACCACTCTAATCTTCCGCATTTTCTTTCTAAGGCAAGTTTAGCTAGAAAAGAGAGGATTATCCGTCCAATTCCCTTACCCCTCACTTCCGGTTGAACATACAAATCTTCTAGGTAGATGCCTGGTCTCCCTAAAAAGGTAGAAAAGTTGTGAAAGAACAAAGCAAAGGCCACTGGCTTTTCTTGATATTCACCAATAATTACCTCAGCTATTTTTCGCTCAAATAAGGACTTTTTGAGTATTTCTTCAGTAGCCACTACTTCATGTAATAGCTTCTCATACTCCGCTAATTCTTTTATGAATTTTAAGATCAAAGGGACATCATACTCTTCTGCCAATCTTAACTTTAAATCAGGTAGATTAGTTTCTATCGTCATTGCTTTACTTCTCCTAAAAAAGTTATTATCTCATGCTAGGACAAACCCGTTGCAATCGTTGTCGCAACGGGTCGAATTTTCTTATAGGATTACAACATAATTAATCTCAGCCAGCTTATGCTTGCAAAGTAACCCACTCATCTTCTTTAAAGCCAACTCTTACGAAGTCCTTATCCACTAAGATCGGACGCTTCACTAACATCCCATCAGAAGCCAAAAGAGCAAACTGCTCGTCCTCACTCATGGTGACAAGGCGATCTTTAAGATTCAATGCTTTGTACTGCTGCCCACTGGTATTAAAGAAACGCTTCAAAGGCAAGCCGCTCGCAGCATGCCACCGACGCAACTCCTCTAAGGTAGGATTATCACCTTTAATATCACGCACTTCGTAGGCGATTCCCTTTTCCTCCAGCCATTTCTTCGCTTTTTGACACGTCGTGCAGCGCGCATAACATATAAATACCATCTAAAGATTCTCCCTTCAGTTCAAATTCCCAAACATAGAATGTAGATAAAAATAATTAGTATTATTTTCTTCTTCTCTTTTCGCTAATCCTGCCTGCAATAGCCAAGAATCATATAAGACTATATTTAATCCATCATTTCGCCGATAACATAGATAAGGGTTATTTAAGGATGAAAGCAACGACAAGGAGGTCGCCCTATGAAAATCCTAAGCTCGTCTATTGCCATGGCCAGTGAATCCAAGTACACAGAGAGTTACCAGAGGGAAGTCACCCTGCAGGGCTGGGTGGGTAAAAACATCACCGCAAGACCGCCCCTTAATCTGGAAAACGCAGACATCCTAGATCTATCAGAATCGGTTAAAAATCTAAACCCTCCCACTTCTAATATCCAGCAGTCCCAAGAGATAAACTTAGAAATGAGTGACGAGGACAAACGAAAGCTGGAACTTCTCCAACGAATGCTCGAAGCGATCACCGGTAAAAAGATGCGCTTCTTAGTACCCAAAAAGCTAGTTATTGATGAAACGAGCAAGCCCTCCCTTCCCACTGCCCAAAGCCCCATTCAAGGCCCTCGGCAAGGCTGGGGAATCATCTTCGAATCCAGAGAGCAGTATATCGAGCAACAGTCCATGTCCTTTTCCGCCCAAGGTCAGGTGACCACCGCCGACGGCAAGACCATTAACCTGCAACTTCAGTTGAACGTGAGTCGTAGCTTTGCCTATCAAAACAACATCAGCTTTCGGGCAGGAGATGCGGTAACCATCGATCCCTTAACCATTAATCTGGGGGTTAGTTCTGCCCAGTTGACTCAACAAAAATACGTCTTTGATATCGATAATGATGGTGATACTGAGCTTATCTCCTTTCTCGCCCCAGGGAGTGGGTTTATCGCTCTGGATAAAAATCAAGACGACATCATCAACGACGGCAGTGAGCTTTTTGGAACGCAAAGCGGGAACGGCTTTGCCGACTTGGCCGTTTATGACAGTGATAACAATGGTTGGATTGATGAAAATGACGCCATCTATGATAAGCTCCGCATCTGGACTAAAAACGAAAAGGGAGAAGATATACTCTTTGCCCTCGGTGAAAAGGGAGTAGGAGCACTCTACTTAGGAAACGTAGCCACCGACTTCAGTCTGAAGGATTCCAGCAATCAATCCCTAGGTGAAATCAAAAAAACCGGCATCTACTTGAATGAGAACGGCACAGTCGGTACCCTTCAGCATGTGGATTTGACCATCTAAAACTCAGGTACAGAGTCATTAGCAGCGCCCATATTTATTAATGGATCCTAGCAAAAAGAGAGCTGAAACTCCTGAAAGAGTTCTGCTCTCTTTTGTTCACTCTATTCTTATTGACCTTGTTATCCATGTTTCCTTAACTAATTGACTAAGCACCAACCCTTGCATGCACTTTTCACTGCAGAGGATGATCTATGGAGAATTATCTTTGAGGCAATTCGATTCTGATTGGCTCTTCCAGGGTGAGCATAGGCGTTAACGTCCTCTGTAAAATAATTCTGCCGTTCTCCGGATATTCTACAGTAATTCTTGTTTCCATCCATGAATCTCGAGGCGAAGAGGTGCCCTCGCTTTTCAGCGCATAAGTGTTTCCTTCTTCATCCCGATACTCAAAACTAAATACTCCAAAACCATCATCTTCCCTGACTTTTGTGGCAAAAACCAGATTCGCTTTTCCTTCACCTTTTATAACTTCTTTAAGCTCCATTCCCTCAATAGCCGGAGTTATGGTCTTCTTCTCCATATCTACAGTAATAGACTCCTCTTCCTTATCCAATAAGCGCAAGCCCCGAATCAGAAGCTCTTGTTCCTTTGGCTTCTTGAAATAGTCAGATTCAATAAAGACACTCATCCCGCTTTGATCTTCTTTATGCATAGCGCTAATTCCATGACTTCCTTTGAGCACTATTTCCCGGTCTTCCTCGATAGCCAAGTTCATACCTTTGATCCAGGCCGGATTCTTGTCGGCAAAAGTAAAGAACACTTCAGTTCCAGTCGGGTAAACTCTCATTTCTTCAAGGGTTATTGTCTGTCCGTATATGCTTAAATCCTCATGAAATTCATACACCATTGGCTTCGCAAGCTCCTCGAATTTAACTTCGAAGGTGAATGTCCCCATTTCTTTCATATTACGTTCATGAACATCCTCTTCAAACTCTCCAACCTGCACAACTTTCTCTTCATTAGGAAGGATTTCAATCTCCAAAAGCACATCAAGGGAAATTGATTCCGGTACTTTGCCTTCTGCAAAGTGATATTGCTGCATAATGAAGCCATGGTTTTGGGCTATCCCCTCACGGGACAAACTGGCTGTAGAGTAACTGAAGCCATCTACTTTATTTCCGTTGCTTTCATCCTTCATATCCTTAAGACTAATATTAGCCCACTCATTGTCTGCAAGTCCAAAGTCCTTTGGAAGTTGAAAAAAGAGCACCATATTCTTTTCATCGGCAAGCACATAAGGTAGCGATAATTGCTCTTCTCCATCCCAGGCGGTCAGCGCCACTTCCTGAATGTATTCGTTTTCAATAGCTTGGCTAAGGCTTTTATCAAACTGAATATACTCAATCAATTGGCCGATAACCGGGATATTAGACATTGTATGAGCGAAAGCAGAATTGGCATTAACCAAAAAGATGAGTAATAGCGCCGCAACCGCCGTCGAGAAAAAACTGTATATCGCTCTCTTTTTCCTCTTAGCTATGCCAATCTTTTTCTCTAATCTATCCTCCACGGAACCTAACCCCTTAGGCTCTAAATAAGCTTCCTCGACAAAACCTTGCCATTCTTGCCCCTCATCATGTCTGCCCCTTGCCAAATTCTCTTGGTTGTTCTCTGTCATACTACTCTCCCCCTTCCTGCTCACTCAGCTCGACTCTTAAGAGCTTCAAAGCCTTTCGTGTACGGGTGGTTACTGTCCCTTCCGGGATACCCAATAGAGCGGCAGCATCAGCAATGGTATATCCACCAAAATAGCGAAGGACTATGACCCTTCTGAGATCTTCCGGCAAGTCTTGTACAGCCATCTTAATCGATAACGTGCCCTCTAAGTAAGATTGACCTTGCTCAGGTAGAACATCCATGGCCACTTCTCGCTTCGTCTTCCTCAAGACGCGATAGCATTCATTGATTAGGATTCGAGTCAGCCATGTCTTGAGAAAACTAGTCTCTCTCAATTCCTTTCTGTGAACATATCCAAGATAAACGGCTTCATCTATTGCATCCAAGGCTTTTATCTCATCTCCGAGATATCCAAAAGCAATGCGATACATGATGCTTTTATATTCTGTAACAAAAGTCACATAAGCCTGTTTATCGACTCCTTGTGCGTCAAAGATACCCATGTCTGCCCCCCTTTCTATCTATTAGAGAAACTCCCAGCGTGTTTTCATTTCACTATTAAGTTATTTCTATAAGATTAATTTTACAAGATTCTGCTTGATTCTATCAATCAAGCAATTAAAGTCCTTTCCTATATTTTTGAGACGAAAGCCTAAGACCATTGGATAAAAGCTCGTGTCAGAGAACTAGTCGTTCTTTAACACGAGCTTTTTTCTTTATATGAAAACAGGAATCTGTACACTGAATTTTCTGTCTCTTAGGAAGGTATTATCCTTCTCGCGTCCAATTAATGATCAGAGCGTTAGAATTACACCTTAGACCGCACCAGTATTGCAAATGATTTTTAACAATAGTTATCAAAGGAGTGAGGAAAACGAATAATTATCAACCGGTCATCTTAGCAGAGCAAAGAGTTGGCCATGATTTTAAGTTCGATCCACTTACAACAAAAATAAATATCGACGCCTCCCAACTCAGTGCCCAAAGCAATAAGGGCCTGATTGATACCCTCCGTCAACGCTTACAACAAAGGCTGGGGGTCCCAGTGTCGATTCCGCTCTCCCTTATGAACACCCTCGGCAAGCTTTGCCGCGAGGATATCGAAGCTATCACTGTCACCCTAGCTGCCGGCAATGATCTTGATGAAAATGGCAGCGCCGCAAATTATCAGCTCATCCATCTGGAACCCGGGAATCAATCGCATTTTAATGTCGGGCTCGCTATTGATATTGGGACCACAACCGTAGTTGTCTATCTTGTCAACATGGTTAATGGCGATATTATTGCTAAAGCCTCTGCTTACAATAGTCAAATCAAGCTGGGAGATGATCTCCTCAGCCGCATTATGGCGGCTAGGGATGAGAAGGGTTTGTCAGAGCTGCAATCCCTGATTGTCGAAACTCTCAACAATCTTATTCGACAAATCTCTGCAGAAGCTTTCCTGCAAGCGCCAGCTATCAGCGGTGTATGCATCGGTGCCAATACAACGATGGTTCATTTACTCTTAGGTTTGGACCCTAGTTCAATTTGCCGGGAACCCTACCAGCCGGTGGTTAATAAGGCGGGGATCGTTTACGCTAAGGAGATTGGCCTCGAGGTCAATCCCCTCGCTCCCATCTATTGTTTACCGAGCATCGGCAGTTACATTGGCGGTGATGTCTTAGCGGGTATCTTGGTAAGCGGTATGCATCAGGAGGAAGAGCTTGCTCTCCTAGTGGATATCGGGACAAACGGGGAGTTTATCTTGGGCAATAATGAATGGATCGTCGCCTGTGCCGGAGCCGCCGGTCCAGCTTTGGAGGGGGGCGTAACCGAGTGTGGCATAAGAGCCGAAGAAGGGGCAGTCGACCACGTGACCATCGACTCCGAATCTCGAGTGAGCTATACAACTATTACTAATGCCCCCGCTCGAGGTATCTGCGGTTCCGGGTTGATCGATTCCTTGGCAGAGCTTTTCCTAGCCGGAATAATCAATCGCGCGGCACAATTCAGCGACGGTCGTGAACGTTTTGTCATTGTTCCCGCAGATGAAAGCGCCGATGGCCGAGAGCTCTATATCAGTCAACAGGACATCAACAGTCTGATGCGGACCAAAGGAGCGGTCAACGCAGCTCTTGAAGTATTGTTTGAAAGTGTGGGCTGTCGCTGGGAAGAAATTACTAGATTTTATGCCGCAGGCGCCTTCGGTCAGTATCTCCCCCTTGAATCCGCCATTACCATCGGTCTCTACCCCGATCTTCCTCGCGAGCAGATGATGCGACTAGGCAACAGCTCCGGCGAAGGGGCGCGACAGGTTCTGCTTTCTAATCAGAGACGCCGGGAGATCGAGCAAATCGCCAGTAGGATCACTTATTTTGAAATGAATGCCAGCAATAGGTTTATGGATAAGTACAGTGGCAGTCGCTTTTTACCTCACACAAATATGGAATTCTATCCGAGTGTTAAAGAGAAATTGGCAGCTCGGCAAAAAGGGTGAGCATTATTGTCTCACCGGTTATACTCGTTCATGGCCTTATCCCCTTCACCCTTGGCCCACAGGGTTACCGCCTTTGTCCCCTTATCCAGCACTTCCTCTAGCACCGGAATTTCCTCCTTGGTGAAGCTCGCTAGCACATAGCGGGCCGAGTCCCAGCCGGCAGGGGGTCTGCCAATACCTACCTTCAGTCGCCAAAAACCCTCCGTTCCCAGCTCTGCGATTGTCGACTTAATCCCGTTATGTCCGCCGGCACTTCCTGAGCTCCTTAAACGTAGACGACCTACAGCCAGGTCCATATCATCATAGATTACTAAAATATCTTGGGGCGCAAGCTTATAGAACTGCACCAATTCCCGAATCGAACGGCCGCTCAGATTCATAAAGGTCTGGGGCTTAAGTAGATAGATCTTCTCCCCACCCATTTGGGTTTCTGCTACCAAACCTTGGAACTTGGGACGAAAATCTAATTTTAATTCTTCGGCTAAGCAATCCAGTAGGAGAAAACCAGCATTATGCCGAGTTTCCGCATACTGCCCTCCCGGATTACCGAGACCTACGATGAGCTTCATGAATCCCCACTCCTCTAAGCATATTGTAGACATCCCGTGAATACATTGATGATAGCATGATTCTCATGTTCTTGCACATAAATAAGGGGGTATTACGATTGAAACCGAGTAAAAAATTTCTATCCCTACCGATCGTCTCCCTAAGCGAAGGACAGCATATCGGATATGTAAAAAGCCTGGTCATTGATTCCCGTTCCAAATCCCTAGCCGCCTTAGTCATCGATCCCAAGGGATTTTTCAAGGACCAGCGCATCATTCCTTATGCCAAAGTCGTTAGCGTGGGGGAAGATGCCATTACCATCGACAAGGGCGTTTATGTCGAAAAATCAGCCAGCTTGCCCGAGATCCTAAGCCTCATCAAGGAAAAACTAACCATCATCGGTACCCGCGTCATCACTCAAAGTGGCAAAACCCTCGGGGTCGTGGAAGAATTCTATGTCGATCCGGAAACTGGTAAAATCACTCAGCTGGAAATCTCCGGCGGCAAACTTGAAGGACTCTTCAGCGGCAAGGGCTTACTGGATGCCGACTATGTCCTTACCATCGGTCAAGATGCCATCGTCGCTCAAAAAGGCTGTGAAAGTAACTTAATGGTCGCTGACAAAGGAATCAACGAAGCTTTTAAATCCATTCTACACTCTACTTCTAACCTTGCCACGGGTACAACAAACACAATCAGTAAGATTTTCAGCAAAGATAAAGAAAAAAGCAAGATCAAGAGTAAGGGCAAAGGAAAGAACAAAGGTAAGGATATCGTCGATAATGTAGCCATGGCTCCGGTAGAGGAAGAGAATGCAGAGTCCCTAAAGGAGCCCATTTGCGCCGATGACTCAATGATTTCTCTAAGCATGGAGCCCTCCCTTGGAGCCGAGCCGGATTCAGCTGATCCGGGCAGCAGTGACCCAGAAATGGCGACATTCCAAGAAATCAACCCCGATTTAACCCAAGTAGCAGATCAAGCCCCGACCACAAAAGAACCCCTGGGCTAAGACCCAGGGGATAGGAATTGGATTGGATTGAATTGGATTGGATTGAATTGGATTGACTTAACTAAATAATTTACTTACCGAAAGGTCCTCATGAATACGCACAATGGCTGCTCCCAGCAAGGGGGCAACGGAGAGCGTTTTAATCTTGGGGATCATTTTTTCTGGATCCATGGGGATAGTATTCGTGATAATAACTTCTTTAATCACCGATTTCTCCAAGCGTTCAAATGCCGGACCAGATAACACTGGATGGGTACAGCAGGCATATACTTCAATGGCCCCGCGATCCATCAGTACTTGAGCTCCTTGGGTGATGGTCCCTGCTGTATCGATGATATCGTCGATCATAATAACGCGCTTGCCTTCTATATCACCAATGACATTCATAATCTCTGACACATTGGGCTCCGGACGGCGTTTATCGATAATAGCTAAGGGCGCCCCGATGCGTTCCGCCAGATTTCGTGCCCGTTGTACCCCGCCATGGTCCGGAGAAACCACGACCACATTATCCAGCCCTTTACTCTTAAAATATTCCGCGAGGATGGGCACACCTGGTAGATGATCTACCGGAATATCAAAGAAGCCTTGAATAGCCGGGGCATGCAAATCCATAGTAACCACTCGATTAGCTCCTGCCGTGGTAATTAGATTCGCCACGAGCTTGGCCGTGATGGGATCCCGGGCCTTGGATTTGCGTTCTTGACGAGCATATCCATAGTAAGGAATAACCGGAGTGATGCGGCTGGCTGAAGCCCTCTTGAGAGCATCAATCATGATTAAGAGTTCCATGATGTTATCATTGGTCGGACTACAGGTAGGCTGTACCACAAAGACATCGGCTCCTCGGACGCTCTCATCAATGGCAATGGTCGTTTCTCCGTCCTGAAAGCGTTTCACTTTCGCCTCTCCCAGCGGAACTCCCAGATAATCAACGATTTCTTCCGCTAATGCTCGGTTAGCATTGCCGCAAAAGATTTTCAACTCTTTGACTGACATCCCATATATCCCCCTATTATTTCTTATTTCGAACCCAATTTTCGATATGTCTTTGGGTACTGCGTTCAACCGCTAAGGTATGAGCCGGTACATTCTTGGCTATCGTCGATCCTGCTCCGGTTACAGCGCCTTCACCAATTTCCACCGGGGCTACCAGATTAGTATTGCTCCCAATAAAAGCCTTATCCCTAATGATGGTCTTTGACTTATTCACCCCATCATAATTACAGGTAATGGTTCCCGCCCCTATATTCACAGATTCCCCGACCAGAGAATCTCCCACGTAGCTCAGATGGGGTATCTTTGAGCCTACCCCAATCTTACTGTTCTTAATCTCTACGAAATCCCCAACCTTAACTTTATCCGCTAAAATCGTCCCGGGACGAAGATAAGCAAAGGGCCCGATAGTGCAATGGTTGCCGATGATAGCCTGATTCCCAACGGTATGGGACACTTCCGATCCCACGCCGACAGTACAATCCGTTAGGGTGGTATGGGGGCCGATCACTGCATCCTCTTCAATATAGGTCTTCCCTTTAAGAATAGTAAAGGGCTGAAGGACAATATCTCGCTTAAGTACAACTCCGGCTTCGATAAAGGTTGAAGAGGGGTCGATAAGGGTCACCCCTTCCTCCATCCAATAGGTCAGAATGCGTTGGCGAATCACATCTTCCGCCACGGCCAACTGAGCTCGGCTATTGATGCCAAGAGCTTCATGGACATCCTCGGTGCAGTAAGTCTGAACCACATCCCCTTGCGAATGGAAAAGGGCAAAAACATCCGTCAAATAATATTCCCCTTGAACATTCTTGGGGGTAATATTCTTTAACGCTTCCCTAAGCTTAGCAACATTAAAGCAATAGGTTCCCGTATTGATCTCTTTAATTAGTCGTTCCTCGGCAGTAGCATCCTTTTCCTCTACCACCCGCAAAAATACATCTCCCTCTTTGATAATCCGTCCTAATCCAAAAGGATTCGCAAAGGCAGCCGTCAAAATGGTAGCCGCCGCCTGACTTGAGCGATGAACATCCATCAATTTTTGCAGGGTTTCTGGGCGAATTAAAGGTTGGTCACCGCTTAGAACAATAATATGATCAACCTCATGACAGTGAGGAATAACTTGCATAATAGCATGTCCCGTTCCTAACTGTTCCTCCTGAACAACGATCTCTACCTCTCTGTCCAAAGCAGCCTCAACCTGCTCCCGACCATGACCGAGAATCGCCATCGTCCTTGGTATTTGAACAGAACGTACACAATCTATGACATGTTGGAGCATTGGTTTTCCGGCAAGCAAATGCATGACCTTTGGCAATTTAGACTTCATTCGTGTCCCTTTGCCCGCGGCCATGATCACTGCAGCCCAATGTGGCATCCATCTTCGCCTCCACTCATAGTTTACCCTGATGATACATTATAATATATTGAACTCCCCAAAAAACTTTTATTCGTCAAAAAGCTGCAAATTCCTCTTTTTATTTCAATTTGCTTCCTTGCTCTACCCAAAGAAGTCAATGATCTTTGCACATGTGCAAAAGAGACCCTAAGATAGGATCTCTTTCTTCCCATGTCTGATTATCTTTACATTGCTTCTTGATAAGCTTTTAATACTGCATTTTGAATCACTTCACGAGCAGCAGAAGAGATAGGGTGTGCTATATCGCGAAATTCTCCCTCCGGAGTTTTTCTGCTTGGCATAGCAACAAACAGTCCATTCGTCCCTTCCACAACCTTAACATCGTGGACGACAAACGAATTGTCGAAAGTAACAGAAACAACAGCTTTCATTTTACCTTCAACATTCACCTTCCGGACACGTACATCAGTAATGTTCATTATGAATCACCACCCTTCTCATCCCGGTGACCAACGATATTCTTACAAAACATATTCTCTATATGGTAAAAAACTCCTTCTTTTAAGGGAAAAATTCTTATTTTCTATCATTTGGGGCGATATTTAGGCAAAATCCAATCTAAATCTCGAGTCGCCCTTTAATAATGTGTTTTTACACGATATCTCTCAGAACTTCCTCTAAGGAATCTAACCTTAAATAATCTCCTGTGGAATGACGCGAACGACTCCCTTGTAGGGATCGAGCTCCCGTAATTGAAGAAGGGACATGTAATGGTCCACCAGCTTTGGTTCGCTTTCCCGCGGGGTCTCCATGAGGACCCCAATGCCAACTACATCGGCTTCAAATTCCTTCATTAGATTCATCATCCCTAAGGCAGTCCCACCAGCCTTCATGAAGTCATCGATCAGCAATACTTTCCGGCCCGGCTCCAAAGCTCTTCTCCCTAAGGACATTGATTGAATTCTTTTTGAAGAACCGGAGACATAATTGATACTCACCGCCGTTCCTTCGGTGACCTTATTGCCATGTCGAATAATAATCATAGGTAGACCTAAAGCTTCAGCAGCAACCAAGGCCAAGGGAATTCCTTTTGTCTCGATGGTAACTATCACTTCCGGTTTTTTCTCACGGAAGGCTCCCGCAAAGATTAGCCCTAGGGGACGTAGAATCGCGGGATCATAGAGAAGATCGGTCATGTATAAGAACCCCCCCGCTAAGACGCGGTCTGGCGAACTTAGACGATCTGCTAAGCCTACTAGGAATTCGTTGGCTTCCTCTGGGTTGATCTCCGGAATATAGCGTACCCCACCGGCAGCACCGGACACCGTCTCTAAACGTCCTTGGCCCGTATAACGCATACTCTCTTTCACAGCCAGCAGATCCTCACTGATGGTTGATTTTGCGGCACCAAATCGTTCCGCCAACAAGGTTAACGGGATTAGCATATTTGGTTTTGACATGAGCACCTGCATCACAGCAACCATACGCTCAGCACGTTTCATCTTATCCACGAGCCTAACCTCTATTCTTTCTCAGGAGCTTGATCAGCCTCCTGAGCTTTTTCTTGTTCACGAGAAAGTCGCAAGGCTTCAAACATAACATTCTCTGCTGTCACGATATGCGCATTAGCTAGAGCTTGAGCTTCCTCCACATCATGGCGAGCTAGAGCCTCAACAATCCCACGATGCTCATCAATAGCATCTTTTAGACGCCCAGGGACGGAAAGGGAGGTAGCACGAAAGCGCTGAATTTGCTCTCTTAAATTGTCAAGGATCTGCACCAAGCGCTCATTGCGGCTCGCTTTATAGACTAAAGCATGAAAGCCGGTGTCAGAAGTTACGATCTGCTCTAAACTCATTTCCTCCCCTTCATGATAAAGAAGGAACCGCTCCATCTGCTCAATCTCTTCATCGGTAGCCCGCTCAGCCGCAAGCCCTGCCGCCAAGCCCTCTAAAGCTGAGCGAATCTCGAAAACATCCGCTACGTCCTTATGGGAGACACCTGCTACATATGCCCCCTTGCGAGGGATCATGACCACGAAGTTCTCCAATTCCAATTTTCTAATAGCTTCTCTGACCGGAGTACGGCTGACTCCCATCTCATCAGCTAATTGAATTTCCATTAAGCGTTCACCGGGTTCAAGAACTCCATTGATAATGGCCTCCCTTAATGATTCAAACACAATCTCTCGTAAAGGCTTGTAACTATCAAGCTTAACCGGTACAAGTTTTCTACCCATGACAATGTCCCCTTTCCACAGTATGCGTTACCCAAAGCATGTCTTGTTTATCTTGCCACGAACCGGCAACTCTTTGTGCCTGTTCAGAGGATTGAAACATCCCGAATACCGCTGAGCCACTGCCGGACATTAAAGCACCTAGGCACCCTTCTTCCTCCTGTAAAGCTCCTTTAATGCGAGCGATCTCTGGAAGAAGCTTCATGGAGGCCGGCTCCAAATCATTATAAAGCAAGGGTGCCAGGGCTTCCGCTTCCTTCGATGCTAGCGCCTTCTGCCACGCCTCATAGGATAAGTGTGTAAACTTACTTTCCTGATCAAAGGAACGGTAGGCTTGTGCTGTATTCACCCCTTGCCACGGTTTAACGATTAGCAAATGGATTCGAGGTGCTAGTGGTAAATCCTTTAATACATCACCGACACCGGTGGCCCATTGCGTCCCGCCTTGCAGGCAAAAGGGCACATCCGCACCCAAGCCAGCGGCCAGACTCTTAAGCTGTTCCAAGGAATATGGTTCCTGAAACAACTGATTGAGGGCATAGAGAGTTGTAGCGGCGTCTGCGCTACCTCCCCCTAACCCTGCTTGGACAGGGATATTTTTCTCTATTTCTATTTTTATACCGGAAGTTGTGTTCAATCCAGCCAGAAAAACCTGTGCTGCCTGATAAGCGAGGTTTTCGGGTCCACTCCACTCACCACAGGAGCAATCTATACCCCCTTCGGTTAGGGTGATCTGAATCCGGTCAGACAAGCCAATGGATTGCATAACGCTTTCCAATTCATGATAGCCATCAGGACGGTGACCCGTAATGGCTAGGGCAAGATTGATTTTGGCATAAGCGAACAATTCGATCTGTTTCTGACTCATCATGCCTTCCTTTCCGAACGTTCGATAACTATTTTTACTTATTATACCCCAAAAATCCGCTAATCTTCTAGTCTCTTGCCAAATTTTTGTGGATTTAAAGTCTTTAGTCCCCATAAATGCAAAAAAGTATGCTCCACTTCAGCAAGATCGACCTCGATCTGTTCCTGAAAGGGGAGCATACCTATCACCATTAGCAGCCCAACAACTGTATAGCTACTATTTACCTGCTTTATTTATATCGTGCTTTGAAATTCCAATCCTACTTAAAAGCCTCCTATATTAGCCAACTCCAAAAACCCTTCATCATTTAGTTCACTGTGCTTTAGCCGCAGCGTGATTTCCTCTTCTATCAATTCCAAATGCTCATAAAACATGACGAAAATTTCACCGGCTACACAGGTGTCCAAACCATGGCAGAAAGCCTCTCGTTCAGGGAGAACGACAGATATTTTGCGGGGATCCATTCCTGAAGCAATGGCTTCCTCCATAAGCATCCCGGCAATCTCCCCCGGTCGGCGTCCGCGCAAATCTCGATCCTCGCGAATAATTAATCGGTGAAAGCCACGGGCAGCTACCCTAGCCACCTCGCGAATAGAAGCATCCGGTCGATCTCCGGGCACTGTGATACAGCCAACAACGGCCGGTGCCTTGAACTTGCGCAGGGTTTCAGAGATCGCTTTAATCCCAGACGCATTATGTCCATAGTCAATAAAGACTTGAACGCCGTTAAGTACATATGAATTTAACCGTCCACGATTGCATTCTGAATCAGAGGTAAACGCCATGAGAGATGTGCGAATTCCCTCGACCTTAAGGCCCAATGCCCATCCTGCTGCGATAGCCGCCAAGGCATTCTGGATATTATGGTGGGCTCTGCCATTCCAAGTGACCGGCAGATCTTTAATTCCGCAAATACGATGGGATTGATCCCCTTGGCAGAGCAGGATATTCCCTCGACGAACGAAAACGCCAACCCCCCCTAGGGCTAAATGCTTGCGCAGGGTAAGATTATCTTTTTCTGTGCTAAAGAAAATGACCTTCCCTTTTGTTTTTCGGGCAAAGGAAGCCACCCGCGAATCATCAGCATTCAGAACCACATAGCTATGCGGACGGACTACTTCCGCAATAAGACTTTTCACGTGGGCGATATCCTCAAGGCTCTCCATGCCATACTGACCAAGGTGATCATTGGCGACATTCGTAATGACCGCTACATCCGCGTAATCGTAGGCCAGCCCTGCTCTCAGGATCCCTCCCCGAGCAGTTTCTAAGAGGGCCACTTGAACATCAGGATGTCTAAGAACGATCCGTGCACTTTCCGGACCTGCGGTATCCCCCTTGAGGAGTAACTTCCCCCCTACATAAATCCCATCTGTCGTGGTCATCCCTACACTCAAGCTGCGATCCTGAAGCATTTTTCCAATCATGCGGGTGGTTGTGGTTTTACCATTGGTTCCGGTAATAGCAATAATAGGAATTCTGCCATTTCCTGCAGGCATCACATGATCGACGATCATTTCCCCCACAGCGAGGGGTTCGCCAAATGTCGGAAATTGATGCATCCTCAAACCAGGCGCCGCATTCACCTCAATGATTGCACCGTTTTGCTCCCTATAGGACTGTGCTATGTTCTCAAGAACCAGATCGACTCCGGCAATATCTAAACCGACGATGCGTGCCGCGTACTCTGCCAGAGCTTTATTATCGGGATGAACACGATCTGTTACATCTACAGAGATTCCTCCTGTGCTCAAGTTGGCGCTATCCCGTAGATAGACAACCTTGCCTTTAGCAGGTATTGTGTTAAGGGTCAGGTTCTTTTGAGTTAAAGTCATTAACACAACCGGATCAATTTTTATTTTGGTAAGAGCTTTTTCATGGTCCTCTCCCCGTTTCGGGTCAACATTAACCTGCTGAACAAGCTCTTCAATCGTAGAAACTCCGTCCCCTAACACATGGGCAGGGATTCGCTCAGCGGCAGCCACCATTTTGCCATTGACAATGAGCAGCCGATAGTTTTTCCCTTCAATATATTCTTCAATGACCACCCGATCCCCATAGGTTTGGGCTACACGAAAGGCCGTTCGAACTTCAGCCTCCGTCTTGAGCTTCAGCGTTACTCCCTTCCCCTGATTACCATTATAGGGTTTAACGACGACTAGCTGTGCTAAGCTCCTATACCCTTCCACTGCTTCATCCTCTGACTCAGCAATAATACCCTGAGGAACAGGGATTCCCCCTTCATACAGAAGCTTTTTAGTTAAGCCTTTATCACAGGCAATATCGACACCGATACAGCTGGTCTGATGGCTCATGGCCGCTTGAACTCTCTTCTGATTACGACCGTAACCCAGCTGCAATAGACTACTATCATTTAAGCGCATGACTGGGATCCCTCTTCCCTTAGCCGCCTCCATGATTGCTCGGGTGGATGAGCCTAACTCATAGCGCTGGATCACCTGCCTGATTTTTTCAATCCGCGGGGTAACATTGGGCTTTGATCCATTGAGCAGTTCTTGCACAAGCTCATATCCTTGCTTAAATGCTTCCATTGACCCTTCCAAGGAATCATAATTGAAAATAATCTCATATTGCCCCGGATTCTCCGGTAGGCAGAGGGTTTTCCCATAAGGAATATTCTGTCCTGCTTGTGTAAGCAGCTCAATGGTCACATGTTCTATAATATGTCCGACTAAGGTTCCTTCTTCTAACCGTTCCAGAAATCCTCCTGGTTTGCCTCGGGAACAATAATGCTCGTATAACGTGGGTAAGCATTGAACTAAACGGGTATTAAAGTCGCCAAGGGTGTCACTTGTTCGTTCTGTCCATTCCTGGAGATCCACGACGGCCCGGATTACCGGTCGATAGCTATACACGTTCGCACCCGGGATCGCCTGGATTTTCAGTATCTCCATTGTGCTATTTGTCCTCCTTCAACCCATAGGAAAAGTACACCTTTATTATTTTTACCCTTTTCCTGTACAATATTCCTCTTCTCTTATTTTTCCGCTTTAACAATCTCTTTCTCTAGCTCTATCCCTCTTAAGCCTACCCTAAACGGGTGTCATGCTTGAGACACGTCGTTTCATGTCGAAGCTATACCCATCGGCTAAAACATGCATAAGAACCGGGGTGAGCACGAGTGCCTGTCCAGGGGAAACTTCTGATACATTGCTGGCGATAGAGGGTGAGGCATCTACTACAGTCACTGTCTGACTGCCCACGACAGTAAAATGTCCGTCGGCATAGACAAGGATTGAGGTATCTTCATCAATACCAATCCCCAGGACATAAGGATTTTGAGCAATCGCCGTCAGTAAGCGACCGATGCGGCCCCTTTGCGCAAAATGTTGGTCCACAACGACGGAATGGAGAAGCCCTAACCCGGGGGCCATGGTCAGGGTGTCTTTTTTGGCCGTACCGGCTTCACCGCCGACAATCATGGTATCCGACATCACCGAGGCTCCTGCACTCGTCCCGGCAATAATTACCCCGCGTTCGTAAAGACGATGCAGAGTTTTCCCAAGGCGAGTGCCTCCTAAAACCCCCGTAATACGAAGCTGATCCCCTCCGGTAAAGAAAACTCCGGTGGCTTTTTGTAGTTCCTGAGATATGGACTCCCCGTTGGCAGCAAGGCGTTCAGGTATATCGAGGACTTCAACCTTGGCTGCTCCTAAGCCGAGAAGGATATCCTTATATTCCGCGCCTACCTGTTCCGGTAATTCAGTAGCCGCGGTCAAGACGACCAAGTGACTTTCCTTGCCACCGGCCTCATGAATAAACCGCTTCAGAATTTTGCATTCTCCCTTTTTATCTTCGGCGCCACCGATAATTAAGAGTTTACCCTCCACATAATGGCTCATGGAATTCCTCCCTTTTTTACCTCATGGGATTTTCATCTTTAGTTATTCTCCGCCACAAGTGACTAAGATTATTCAAAATTAACCTTTACTCACGCAAGTCATAAACTATTTTAGGAAACGAGAAGGAGGTACATCCATGAATCCTATACCCCAACGAAAAATTATTATTCGTCGCTCCTCACGACAATTGGAGCTCTATGACGGGAATCAACTCTTAGCCAGCTATCCCTGCGCTGTGGGTAAAAATGCCACACCCACCCCCATCGGTAGTTACGCAGTTGCCACGAAGATCATGAACCCCGGGGGTGCCTTTGGCACCCGTTGGCTGGGTCTGTCCCTCCCGGACTACGGGATTCACGGGACCAACAAGCCTTCTAGCATCGGCACACAGGCATCCTTAGGCTGTATTCGTATGCATAATCATCATGTGGAGGCTCTTTATAATCAGGTGGGAGTGGGAACTCCGGTGGTTATTACTGATTAGGGAAGCTTGAGAGCTTGTCTCCATGATTTTGTTTACATCGTTCGCTAAGAAAGCTGCGCAGTACCAAACTAATCGCTCAAGCACTCCGCTCTGTCGAATGCCCAGCTAAATCGCCTCCTGGCTCGTAGCTGGTTGGAAACGTCCTGTTTCCAATTCGACTCCGCTGCATGCTTTTCGCGAAGTTTGGCATCCTGCTCGCTTTGAAGTCGCTCTCTTTTGTAAATCAAAATCCTTGGGTCATGTTTTTCAAGTTTTAACTTGCATGTAAAAGCGCCTGCATTCACCTGCAGGCGCCATTGTAATTAGTATGGGCTTCTAGGATATCCTTTGCGGAGCTGACCCCGGGTTTCAATTCCACCCAGACCGTCCGTTCCTGTGACTGTATGCTGGATGATTTCTTTGAGGGACACCATGCGATCGATGGGTGTGAAGGCGATTCTCTCCACAATGAAGACGGGGTCAAAGGCGTGAATCAAGGTGCGCTTAGGGGAGGAGGCAAAGTTTGCTCCTGCGCTTATGATGGCTTCGTAATTGGATTGGCAGGCCCCGGCAAAGATAACCAGGGCATCACGATTAGGCTGAAAGCGGCGAGCCTCGAGGACGGATTGCACAAAATAGCGTGAACTCCGATAGCTATCAAGGCTCCTAAAATCCTTTTTTCCCTTTAAAAACCCGTCGTGACCTGTGAGTACAACAATATCCGTGGGGTTTTCTTGGAGAACATTCCTAATTTTTTTCGGTTGCTCAGCTTCAGAGATACAGATTCCCTTAGCCTCCAGTCCCAGCTGTTGATATGTCTTAATGCATTGCTTCAGATAGTCCTCATCCCCATCAAGATGGAGAATCCGACCTGGGATTTCGTAGAATTCATCCTGTGCTGTTTCCTGAACAAATTTACGCTGATTAACCACGAATCTCAGTTTGTTATATATATCTTGGTCATCCTCACGCTGGTAATGAGCAACCTCTGCAGGACTCTTTTGAATCAAATCATGAAGAGGGGCATCGGCAATCAGCCGAAGATTAATCCCCTTTAAAATGGCAATCCGCTCACCCTTCATCAACATGATCTGCTCAATGCGGAAAAACAAATCTTGTTTATGGGACTGTCTAGCCACAATGTCGCCAACTTTCAAAATTCGCGACCTCCTTCCTGCCTCTACTCTATATCCTATGACCGAACATAAAAAACGGCATATAAATATAGAGAAAACGTTTTAAATAAGTAGAGCTTCCCTAAGGGGGGATAGCATGTATGATGTAGTCATACCCGCTCATAATGAAGAAAAAAGCATTCTTGCCGTCCTTACCACAGTATTAAGGTTGCCCATCCAACGCATCATTTTGGTCCTGAATGGTTGTACAGATCGAACCCTTGATTTAACTCGTACCATCCCGGATCAACGAATTCATACTATCTATTTTGCTGAACCCCTGGGCATTGATGTACCTCGGGCGATCGGTGCCCTTTATGCCCGCTCTACAGACTCCCCTGGTGTCCTTTTCGTGGATGGGGATATTTCGGGAAATGTTTTTACAGAGCTTCAGGACTTGTTAGTCGCTTTGGATGAAGGCACGGATATAGCCTTAACTAATTGCTATCCCTACATTACAAACCGTGCCAAGCTTGCCAAGCTCGTCCTCCGCTTTCGAGGTAATTTGAATAAGGAGCTTGGGTATTTTCAAACATTAGGCAATGCCACTCCCACCCATGGCCCCCATGCTTTATCAGCTAAAGCCCTCAGCCTGCTTAGCCCTGAAGCTATTGCTATTCCTCCCCTTACCTTAGTGTTTGCAAAGCGTTATGATCTCAATGTCAAGGTGGCTACCTCAATTCGCCATCAGGATCTCAAGTCGCCTCGTAAACACCGCCGTCATGCTCGTCTTATTGCCGAGACAATTATAGGGGATTGCGTCATGGGCTTGACACTTGCCCGAGGCCAAGAGGTCACACGCTCTCTTGAAAAACACAAAATGTTAGGCTATCACCCCGATCGACGGTTTGATTTACTCCAGCTTTGGGCAGAATCTTTAAACGCCTCTCATTCCTATTGTGAAAAGCATCTAATTATTCCCAGAAATGCTGACTGGAGTAACGGTTGATTATTGCTAATCCTGTTACTTTGTGTTCACCATATTACCTGATATAATAGAGGAAAACCCGAAGGCATTGTCTTCGCAAAGTAAGGCCTGTCAAGGAGTTGACAGGCCTTACTCATACATTTAATTTGAAGTGATGGTGAAGCAATTGACCCAACAACGCGTTCTAGTAATTGACTATTTACGAACTCTAGCCCTTGTATTGATGATTCTCTATCATTTAGTTTATGATTTAGATCAGTGGACCACCCTTAATGTGAATGTGAATGCCCCTTTTTGGTTTGTGGTTGGTAAAACTGCTGCTCTTCTGTTTATATTCCTCTCCGGACTGAGCAGTGGTTTTAGCCACAGAGCGGTTAAGAATGGGCTTCGCATACTTTTCTTTGGGATGATTATTACTGTGGTGACCTATATTATATTTCCTGAGCAGTACGTGCGCTTTGGGATTCTGCACTTCTTAGGGGTAATGTTGCTCCTCTATCCACTGTTACGAAGGCTGCCGAATTCAGTCCTCATTTTTGCTACTGTTCTTGCACTTTCTCTAGGCTTTTATTTCTCAGAAGTTGTTGTACATACGCACTTAGCACTTCCCCTAGGCCTCATGTATCCTGGTTTTTCATCAATGGATTACTATCCCTTATTTCCCTATAGTGGAGCAACCTTCTTGGGGATTCTCGCCTATCGTTATTTCTTTGCCACCTCTCGAGAACTAAAAGGGAATATTGAAAACCCAGCATCTAATAAAGAACATCATATGTCTTCTAATACGTACAAAAAAAGAGCGGCAGATCCCATCTTTACCTGGATCAGCCGCCACTCCTTAGCAATCTATTTAATTCATCAACCCGTTCTACTTGCCATTATTCTCGGCATTGGTTTTTTATTATAATCCAATGACTTTTATATCTTAAATTTCCTTAGGACCTGTTCCATCTCCTCAGACATTCTGGCTAGAACCTGACTAGAAGAAGCGATCTCCTCCACCGATGCGGATTGTTCCTCTGTGGATGCGGAAACATTTTGAGTTTGTCCGGCAATCGACTTGCTAATTTGGTCCACTTCATGGACAGAGGAAACAATCTGTTCACTGCCTTGAGAAATCTGTCCAATCTCCTGAGATATTCCTTTAACTTGCTCAGTGACTTCTTGAATAAGCTGGGCGATCTCTTCAAAGGCACTTCCTGCCTGTGTTACCACCTTAGCTCCTGTCTCTACCTCTTGAGTTCCATACTTCATCGCTTCTACAGCTTTATCCGTATCGCTTTGAATCGCCCCAATCAGATCGGCGATCTGTTTGGCTGCCGCTTGGGATTGCTCAGCCAACTTACGGACCTCCTCGGCAACCACCGAAAATCCTCGTCCCTGTTCGCCGGCTCTCGCTGCCTCAATAGCTGCATTGAGGGATAAGAGATTCGTTTGATCAGCAATCGCAGAAATGGTTTCCACGATCTGACCGATCTCTTGGGAACGGACTCCGAGCTGTTCCACTAAGGAAGCGCTATTGTTAACAGACTTTTGAATATGATCCATCTGATTGATGGTTGTATGGATCGATTCCTGACCCTTCTTTGCTGCTTGGGCTGTACCCTCTGCAGAACGAACAACATATTCTGTATTCGTCAAAACTTGTTCCATTCCAGCTGCCATTTCTTCCACAACTGCTGCCACGTCATTAACAGCTTTCATTTGTTTTTCCGTACCCTGGGCAACCTCAGTAATTGCTGCGGCAACCTCATTCGATGCTTGAGCAGATTGTTCTGCTCCAGCAGATAATTGTTGGGATGAAGAAGCCACATGCTCTGATGTCTGGGAAATCTGCTTTACCAGTTGAGTAAGATTTTCCTTCATCAAGTTAAAATCCTCCGCCAGCTGGCCTAATTCATCCTGCGAATCAATTGCCAGCTTTTCGCTATTGAGATTTCCTTGGGCAATCTCTTTCGCTCCGCTAGCCACTCTTATAACTCTCCGAGAAATTCTTTGGCTTATCCAGAAAGCATAACCAATCACACACCCCAGACCAATTACTATAACAATAAGACTAGTAACCAGCCCCTGTTTCATTTGATTTTGATTCATCTGATCATGTTGTGCTACTTCTAACTCAATATCGTCAACCCAGTTCCCTGTTCCTATTATCCAACCATAGGGTTGGAAGAGTTGAGTATATCCCCTCTTCGGCTTCGGCTCTGTTTCATTAGGCTTGGCAAATTCATAATCAGAATAGCCACCGCCATTCTCCACAGCATTCTTGACAAAACTCCTAACATAGGCGACGCCATTAGGATCCACCGCATCTAACCGGCTTTTACCTTCAGTATCTCGTCCCAAGAGGACTACATTGACTCCCTCTATGGTATCAACCCAGAAGTAATTTCCCCCCTCAAAGCGAAGATCGCGAACCAAGTTTGCCGCCATGAGCTTAGCTTCTTCCTCAGTAAGCAAACCTGCTTGTTGATCCTTGTATATTTCTTCAACTAGGCTTATGGCAATTTCAACGTCTGTTTTAATTCCCCGATCATATTCGGCAAAAAGGGTCTCCCGATAGCTCTCTACATTGTCTTTTGCCATATCCATCTGCTGGTAAATATTATAGCCCCCCACAATAACACTCATTACAACTGCCGTAATGATAAATGCCGTAATCAATTGTGCTTTGATACTTCTCATTTTTCCTATTCCTCCCTCTGATTTATCATTTAATACTATATAAGTAATTCATTTTAATCTAATGGTATCTGATGGTCAGACCATTAGGCGCGATTGCCTCCCTTCTCAACATGCAATTCAGAGCTCCTTATTTCTCGCTATTTATTCCTAAAATATCACAAATATGTGTTTTATTCTAAATATTTTAACATTTCGTTATCTTCAATGTCTATAGTCCTAAAGACCTATAGGATTATTTAATTATGGCCGATTCGTGATTGTCCGCTTGATAACGATTGAAAAGATAATGTAAGTAGTGTAATATTTTGGATAGGGAATCTAGTCTAGTAGTTTTTATCTCTACTAGATCGATTCTTTGAGATAATCATAATTTTCTATATTATAATTTGTTAAAAAGATGTTTTTCTAATTGAAAGAATTATCCGAATTGTTATACAATTAGTGTGGCCTGTTTTTATTGTTTGTTTATTCTAATCGGAAGGAGGCAGTACCCTAAAGTAAATTTCCAATGGCTATGGGTGGAAAAAAGATAGAGAAGGGATAGGGATAGTATGGATAACCGTTTTAAGCAATCTTTATTGGACCCTAATACTCTCTCCATTACATGGGAATTGGTACCGGGGAGAGGAGCACGGGAGAAGGCTCAAGAAAACGCCTTGCTCGCAGCAGAGCAGGCAGCTAAGGGTGGTAAGGTACACGCCTTAACTATTACCGATAATCCGGGTGGAAACCCCGCCATACTCGCTGATTATCTGGGACAAGAGATTCTCAAGCTGGGGATTGAACCTCTGGTCCACTTTACCTGCAAGGATAAGAACCGCAATCAAATGGAAAGCCAGCTCTATGCTCTGGATCGGGCTGGAGTCCGCAATATTTTGGTGATGACCGGGGATTATACTGTCTCAGGATTCCAAGGCCGTCCCAAACCGGTCTTTGACCTCGATCCCACGCACACCCTAGAACTCATTACCCAGATGAATGAAGGTTTAGGTATACCGGGGCCTAAAGGGATGTCATATCATCAGCCCAGTGATTTTTTTGCTGGTGCTGCAGTCTCTCCTTTTAAGGCAGCCGAAGCGGAGCTTATGGTCCAGTATTATAAATTGAAAAAGAAAGTAGCCAGCGGTGCGCAGTTTATCGTCACTCAGCTTGGCTATGATGTCCGAAAAATCCACGAAGTATTGCAGTTTATGAAGCTCAATGATTTGAATGTTCCCTTAGTCGGCAACATTTATGTTCTTCCCTACGGAGCCGCTAAAATCATGAACCAGAATCAGCTACCGGGCTGCGTGGTGACGGACAAACTCTTAGCTGAAATAGATAAGGAACGTGTTGCTGAGGATAAAGGCTTAAGTGCTCGCTTACTAAGAGCGGCCAAGATGTATGCCCTCATGAAAGGTATGGGCTTTAGCGGCGTGCATATCGGTGGACATAATCTCAAATACGAGCAAGTGGAGTATATCATCTCCAAGGGCGAGGAACTTAGCAAAGAATGGATGTCTCTCGTTCCCGAGTTTGATTACCCTATGCCTAATGGTTTCTACTATTATGAAAAGGACCCAGAAACCGGTCTCAACACCGATAGACCCGTCAATCGAAAGAGCTTACCTCTAGATGCCCCTGTCGGCGTGGCCTATAGCGGTATGCGCTTGATGCACAGTATGCTCTTCACCCCTAACAAAAACCTTTTCCCGGTCATGCGGAAGTTCTATAAAGCCCGGAACGATAACCGCAAGCATAGCTTAGAGCACCTTGCCAAAGTCATTACAAATGACTGTAAGGACTGTGGAGATTGTGCTATGTTCGAATTAGCCTATCTCTGTCCCATGTCCCAATGTCCCAAAAATCAGCGCAATGGCGCCTGTGGAGGTAGTTATCAAGGTTGGTGTGAAGTTTATCCCAACCAGAAACAGTGTGTTTATGTAAGAGCCTATGCCCGACTTAAAAAATATGGTGAAGAAGGAGACCTAGATTCTCATCACATTCCTCCCGCTAATTGGGATCTCTATCAGACCTCCTCATGGTCTAACTTCTTCTTAGGTAAAGACCATTCCGGAAAGATCTTGGGCATCCCTACTCCGGAAGAAGAACAGAAATAATTCTAATAATAGAGAAAGCGCCTGCGTTGCACTTTGTTATGCTTACGTAGGCGCTTTTCTATTATTGAACTAACCCTTATATCTTAAACTTACGTATGGCCTGATTCATTTCCTCGGTCATACGAGCTAAGACTTGACTGGAAGAAGCAATCTCTTCCACTGAAGCAGATTGTTCCTCAGTAGAAGCGGATACATTTTGCGTCTGACCAGCGATGGCTTGACTTATTTGGTCGACTTGGTGAATAGCAGAGCCAATACGTTCACTACCTGCAGCCACTTGTTCAATCTCTTGGGACATTCCCTTAACCTGTTCCGTAACTTCTTCAATGAGTTGAGCTATCTCATTGAATGTTTTCCCCGCCTCGTCTGTTACCTTAGCTCCGGACTCTACCCCCTGTTGCGCAAACCTCATGGCCTCGACAACATTGTTGGTATCGACCTGAACTTGCCCTATCAACTCGGCAATCTGTTTAGCTGCCACTTGAGATTGCTCGGCCAGTTTCCGCACTTCCTCGGCTACCACCGCAAAACCACGGCCTTGCTCTCCAGCTCTCGCAGCTTCAATAGCGGCATTAAGTGATAAAAGATTGGTTTGGGAGGCGATTCCAGAAATGACTTCCACAATTCTCCCAATCTCTAGGGAACGAACCCCTAATTGCTCCACTAAGGAGGTGGTATGGTTCATTCCAGTTTGAATTGTTCTCATGGCCTCTATGGTCGTGTTGATGGATTGATGACCTTGAATGGCAGCTTGCGCTGTCCCTTCAGCTGAGCCAACAACATGTTTGGTATTGTTCAACATATTTTCCATTGAAGCACTCATTTCTTCTACTATAGCAGCCACATCATTGACGGCATCCATTTGCTTTTCCGTACCCTTAGCAACCTCCATAATGGACGCTGCAACCTCATTGGCGGCCTGTGCCGATTGCTCTGCCCCTGCGGATAATTGTTGCGTGGATGAAGCTACATGCTCCGAAGACATAGAGACTTGTTTTACCAATTCGATCAGATTATCTCTCATCAAGTTAAAATCTTGAGCCAAGCGTCCTAGCTCGTCCTCACTATCGACAACTATCCTTTCAATAGTGAGATTGCCATGAGCAATCTCATTAGCTCCTTGAGCCACCAGGTTCACCTGCTTAGCCATTTTTTGACTACTTCGGTAAGCAAAAATTGCGACAGCTAGAAGACCTATGAGCATAGCAATCGCTATGCGAGAAATATTACTCCTCATTTGATCTTGATAGAACTGCTCGTGAGCAACTACTTTTTCCTCAATATCGTTGATCCAGTTCCCCGTCCCAACGACCCAACCATATGGTTTAAAGAGTTGGGTATAGCCTCTTTTCGGTAGAGGCTCAGTTTCACCAGGTCTAGGAAACAAATAATCCGTAAACCCACCGCCCTGTTCCACAGCGGTTTTAATTAAACCATCACGAATAAAGAAAAAACCGTTAGAATCTACCGAATCGTTCCGGCTCTTGCCCTCTGTGTCCTGTCCGAGATAAACCACGTTAACACCTGTAGTGGTGTCGATCCAGTAATAATTTCCATCATCAAAGCGTAGGCCTCGTATCAGATCTGCAGCTTTCTTTCGAGCTTCATCCTCCGAAAGTAAACCAGCTACTTGCTCTTGATAAACTTCTTCAATTAAACTAATGGCAATTTCCACATCTGTTTTAATTCCCCTGTCGTACTCCTCATAGAGAGTTTCCCGATAAGCTTGGGTATTGCTTTCTGCAACCTGGAATTGACTATAAATCGTATAACCACCTACCACAATGCCCATCAACGCCGAAGTAAAGATAAAAGCCATAATCAATCTTGTCTTGATGCTTTTCACTTACTGTCCTCCCGCTAATCATTAGAATAAATATCAACTCGTATTTTATTCTTTTTTATATTGTATATTATAATGCTATATTTATCAATGATTGCAATTTCTCGTATTTGTCGAAAGCGTTGAATGGATTGGCCGAGGATAGGGTATGATCGATCAATAGCAAGATGTATAAAAAAGAGAAACAGCAAAATATAAATTATTTTGCTGTTTCTCTTTTTTATCATCTAATAGATTTTAAAACGACTTCCGTCACGGCCTGGAATTCCTCGATGCTCAGAGTCTCAGCTCTCCGTTGCTGATCAATGCCAGCCTCGGACAAAATCTCACTCACTACTTTTTTATCCAGACTAAGCCCGCCGGCTAGGGAATTCCCTAAAGTCTTGCGCCGCTGGCTAAAGGAGGCCTTGACCACTCGGAAGAGATCCTTTTCCGACACGTGTAGACCTGGATAAGGACGAAGCTCAAAGCGCACGACTGCCGAAGTGACCTTCGGGGCTGGCCAGAACGCCCTCGGCGGAACCTCAAAAAGCTTCTCCCCTTGGGCAGAGATTTGCGCCGCCACGGAAAGGATACCATATTCCTTGCCCCCGGGCTTCGCGATCAAGCGATCAGCCACTTCCTTTTGTACCATGACCACCATACTTTGTAGAGAGTCCTTTTGCTCAAAAAAATGCATAAGCAGTGGGCTCGTAATGTAATAGGGGATGTTACCGACGAGAACTCCTTTCTGCTCACCCCAAATTTCCGCCAAATCCAGCTTTAAGGCATCCATATTCAAGATATCCACAGGTAAGCCTTGCAACTCTCGCTGGAGAAGGGTCACCTTTTCTCGATCCAGTTCCACCGCCCATAGCTTTTCCGCCTTTGTCGCTAAGACGCGGGTCAGTACACCTAACCCAGGTCCAATCTCCACGATCGGTAGCTCAGGATCCCGAAGACTGGCTGTGGCAATCTCCTCGATAATCCGGTCGTCAATCAGAAAGTTTTGACCTAAGGATTTGCGGGCCTTTGCTCCGCCCTTCTGCAAACGCCGAGTATAATTAGCTGCGTTCTCCATGCCCTGCCTCCCTTACTGCCTCAACAAACTCCTCACGGGTAATGCTAAAAAGGTTTAACCTCCGCAGAAACTGCTTGCCATTTGCATCCCCTATCCCCAATATCTTGCCCACTGCCAAGCGCCGCTGATTGGAGTCCTTCGACCCTACTAAGCCAGCCTCCCACAGATCCTTCGCTTCAAAGATGTTCTGGTCCATATGCTTATCCCTCTGGCTGCTCTTCTCCTGTCCAGTCTCGAGAGAACCACTTCTTATCTTCTCAAAAGCCTGTCGTATATCCTCAGGCCGGGCATTTTCAACCCCGATATCATCATCATTCTTCGAACGCGCATCCTTTTTAGCAAGGTACACATGTTTAGCACTCGGGACTCGCTGACAAATGCGGGCGCGGATTTGCTCCCCTACTGAATCGGGGTCCGTAAAAACAATGACTCCACTCCGTAGCGCCGCCTCAGCAATAAAATCCAATTTTTCCTGGGTTAATCCATACCCATCTGTCCACAGGATATCCACAGCCCCTAAAGCTCTTCGCACAGCATGTGCATCATTTTTTCCTTCGACCACTATCAATTCCTCTATCATATTGAACGCAATCCCTCTCTAAGACTAAGAATCAAATTTCCGTATTATCCACAGCTTTTCTATATTACCCTAACTAAGGAAATTTAACAAATTATAATGTTTGAGTCTAACTTTAAATCAATCTTTATACTTCAATCTTCGCCCCTTCTCAAAACACGTCGATACTATCCCTATTTCTCCATAGATATTTCATTCCCTGCTATGACAAGCTCAAAGGTGGATTTCCTCACAACAAAGATGGGGAACAGGCTTTAACTCCTGTTCCCCATACGAATTTGCTTTTACTTCTTATTTTTATTGGTTCCGTAGGTCTTAATTAGGCTATCCCAGATAGCGGGATCTTCCATACCCAATCTCCAGATTGCAACGCCATGGAGCTTATGCTCTCTAGCATATTCCATCTTCGGTTGTAGGCTCTGTTTGTTCTCGAAGTATACCTCATGACGTACACCATTAGCTGTGTAAGTATACCAAGGAACCTTATGCTCCTCGTCATACCCTACTTGTACTCCATGCTTCTTCGCACGTGCCATGCTTTGTCCAAAGGATAAGTAATCAGGCATGGTTGGTTTGTTGGAACCCCAGTCAAAGGAGTAGACAGGGAGCCCTAAGACAATCTTCTCTCTAGGAATCTTCGTTACTGCATAGGAAATAACCTTATTTACCCAGGCATGAGAAGAAATCGGTCCATGGGTCGTTCCCAGTCCATGCTCATCATAGGTCATCAAGACGATTTGGTCAGCGTTTTTACCGATTGATGCATAATCATATGCTCCGGACCACAGGTCGGATGGATAATCGATAAACTTAGCAGGAATAGATACGTTGAGTACCTTGTCTTTCGCCTTTAAGGCACCGTGGAGTTCACCTAAAAAGGCAGTGAAGTTTTGACGGTCGGCAGGTGGTGTTTTTTCGATATCGATAGCTACACCATCCCATTTTTCATTGAGGGTCAGCTGAAGAATGTTGTTAACGAACTTGGAACGCTTCTGTGGATTGGCTAACACACTGTGGACCAAATTGGCATCAAAAAGGCCACCGCGCATGTTATGGATCAAAGCATAGGCTTTGGCTCCATTTTTCTGAGCTGCTTCCTTGATACTTAGATCTTTTTTCCCCGTAGTCATGATTTTTCCGTTCGCATCAAAAGAATACCAGAAGAAGGAAACCTCATCAAGTAATTTGATGTTCTTCATCATGGCTTCCTTTGAACCGGGGATTTCGCCTTCAGGATCCGTATAGAATCCCATGACAACGCGTTTCTCTTCCCCAAGAACATCCTGACGGGTCTCTGCCTCAGCTTTTGGTGGCTCGCCACTCTCCGTGGCGATCTGATTAGGGGCTTGAGTGTTTTGCTGTTGGGCTGTATTACACCCCACTAAGCTAAGGCTCATAACCAAAACAGCAATTAAATTAAAAGTCAGAAACCGCTTCATTCAGAAATCAACTCCTTCATCTTGATTCGGTCACCTGACTTTATTGTCCCCTCTTCAATTCACCTTATGTATAAGGATGGCAAGAATACGAATCCACTATTTTACATTAGCAAAACTCAAGCTTTTAAAACATCTTAAAATCTAGCCTTCTTTCCCTAGCATTCCAATTTAAATCTTCATTTATTATTAAGTCATTGTAATTTTACGCCTATTCTATACTGTGTTTCCATTTTTTCACTTAGGGCAAACCAAAATAATTGGCCACACCTTTGGCAACGGCTTGTGCCAGCTGATCCTGATACCAGGGCTGCTGAAGCTTAGCAAACTCTTTCGGATTGCTGATATAGCCTAATTCCACAATCACCGCCGGCATCGGAGAATTCTTAATCAGATAAAAATCTCCCGGCTTGGCAATGCGGCGATTCATTCCTGGGACTTTAATAAGCTCTTGCTGAATGGTCTCGGCCAGCAGCTTTCCCGGTTCGGATTGGAAATGATAAAAGGTCTCAGCGCCTGTATTTCTTCCCGAGGGCGTGGCATTCAAGTGTAAACTAATCAATGCATCTGCCTCAGCCTGCGTAGCAAGAGAGATTCGATGATTAAGATCAGCTCGCTTTTTTGATTGTCTGCCACGTACCCCTTCGGGTACATAATCGATATCCTCTTCCCGAGTCAGGGATATCTCGATTCCCGCGGGGCCGAGCAACTCTTTAATCCGTTTCGCCATCTCCAAGTTTATTTCTTTTTCATAGATCCCTTGCTTGGTAATGGCGCCCGGGTCATAGCCTCCATGTCCGGCATCCAACACAACCTTATACTTAATTTCCTGTGGACCAAGTACCGCCGCTGAGCCTTGATAAAATACTGATACGACTAAGCCTAGCATAAGAGTTAACACAATAATGACCGCCATACCCTGGGTTCGTCTGCCAGGAATCACAACGGGTTTACGCAATCCGCTCACCCCTCGCATTTCATTAATCAGCAACGCTTTTTATATTCTCAATGCTTTCTGCATTCTCTATCAAGATATGATGGAAGAAGCAAAAAAATGAGGCCCTCCATGATTTGGAGAACCTCATTTTCATTTGTTTCCATAGTCTTCTTATCGATATACCATGAAAGGAGTGTAGGTCACTTTCATTTAATCAAATGGCATAAATAAAACTAATCTTATTTTACATAAACCACAACGGAGCGAACACCCCAAGACCAAGCTGCTGCTTCCGTATTCATATATAAATCAACCCGGTTCCCTTTAATCGCACCACCGGTGTCCAGTGCAGTTGCCTCACCATATCCTTCAACATAAACCTTTGTGCCTAAGGGGATCACTCGCGGGTCAACAGCGATCGTCCCATAGCGAACATTATGACCTGTAGCCGTTACGCCGCCTCCAGAATAAGCGGTCGCCCTCATTAAGTAAGCCCTTTTAAATTCAATGGTTTGCCCACCACGAGAAACTTTAGTCTGAGATCCACGGGAAACCACTTGAGTGACAGGGGCACGCAATACCTCCTGCCTCAATACTTGCCGTGAAACTTCTTTACCATCCTCGAGGGTAATCTTAACGACCTGTTCATGCTCGCCGCTTGTCCCTCTTGTCACAATGCGGTCGGGCAATCCTACCGGGAAATCCCCCGCTTGAGCAACAGTCTGGTAGGGGACCTCGCTCTTAATCGTTTCCACTTTTTCCTCTACCCGAACCACTCGGATCTCATCCTCAGCCTCTAGCATATGATTCATAGGTAGGGATACCTTATCTTTTTCACTTAATACGATCTCAAGCTTTTCTAAGGCCTCTTCAACTGTGCGAGGCGCTAAATATGTGTTGATTTCTTGAGCATCGACCTGGACCTTAATCGGTACTGCCCGACGAACTTCTAGCTTGGCATCGGCTGCCATAATAGATTCACGATCGATATTAACCTCATCCGTTACTTTGAGATTCAACCCTAAACGATTCGACAAATCCTCTAACGCTTCACCCACCGTGGGTGCAGTAGTTCTTCCTGAATACAGCTGTCCGTCAACCGTCAATTCGACCGGTACACTTCGTGTAACCTTAACCTCGAGTCCTTTGCTGACTAATGTGCCGCGGTTTGGTTCTACAATATCCTCTGGATAGATACCGAGCTTTGAACGCTCAAGAGCTACACCAACTGATGAATGGAGGGTTGTGAGGCTTTGTTTTCCTCCATCGATTTCAACGGTAAATGTCTTGGCCTTCAATAAAAATACTGATGCTACGATGAAAACTACAGTCAGTAATGTAACGGAGATTTGGGCTTTGCGGGAGCTACGAACTAAGGAAAAGACCGAAGTTCGTGTCTTCTCTAACATCTCATCCCTCCATAATTTAACTCTGACCTACATTGGGATTTTAACCTAAACTTGGCTGTATGTCAATAAAATATGGGTTTATCTTACATAGTTGTCACGTAATGTCATTCCTTTGCCAAGATGTGGATAGTTACTGGTCTTCTACCCCATTCGATGCAGCGTTGAAAGCTGGGGAAAAAAACATCGATAATATTGCCCTTAATGGCCCCCCCCGTGTCAGCTGCAATTGCATACCCATATCCTTCCACATAGACTTCGGTCCCCAAGGCAATTACCCGGGGATCTACCGCAATTAGACCCTCCCTGGGCCAAACACCCGTTGCTGTCGGGTTGCCTGTATAGGTATAGGCGGTAGCTTCTACTTTAAAGGTGCTGACAATATTAAACTGGCTTAGGTCGACCGGTAGAGGTTCAACAGGTCTTGTGTTTTGAATGACAACTCTCTTCTTCGGGGCATTAAGAGTAAACTGATGAATGATATGCTCATCAGTCAGCTCCCCCCCCACAGTTGTGGTGCGTATAACGTGACGTTCAGTACCTACCTGACCTTCCTCACTCACCTGGGAGCTTCCCGGTAGCACTTTGTCTGACTCGATATATTCTGTACCCACGGGGATTTCCACATCCTCAATCCGATAGGTCATAGCGACCTGCCCGCTAATACCCGGTAAGGCAGGCTCAACATTAATACTATCAACGCTAGAGCCCTCAATCCCCGTCGTCCCCTCTTCCCTGGGGATTGCAGTCCCTTCTGTCGTTAATGCTGTATCACCGATCTCTAGTACCGGAAGCCTCCACTCAATTTTCTCAGGAAAAGCATCAGGCGGTACCGTCATCAAAGTACTCCCGGCAATAACCAAGGTTCCACCCATAGTCAAACTACGATTCTTTGCGGAACGCCAATAATCGGTATAGGTAGCTATAGGTAATGAATACATACTATTCCCCCCTGCTAAAGGGTATGTTAGCAGGATAAAAAAAATAACACCAACCATTATTAATGATTGGTGTAAGAAGCATAAATTTTTCTTTTTTCCATTGTCTACTTGACAGAGAGCGGTTCAAATTGCCCAACTAGGGTCCCTGTAGTTGTTTTGGAGTAGTCCTCGATTCCTCATCATAGAGGCTTTATAACCCAAACAACCTGTTCCCGTTCTCAAAAGCCAACTGAGCAACTTCATCTATTTCCATGCCCCGAATCTCCCCCAACCTGGCAACTACTTCCCGAACGCGGGCAGGCTCGTTCCGCTTACCCCGATAAGGCTCCGGCGTCAAATAAGGGGAATCCGTCTCCACCAAGAAACGGTCGAGAGGGACATGCTTGGCCACCTCCACCGTATTCCGATTGTTTTTAAAGGTAAGAGGACCGGCAAAGGAAATATAAAAACCTAGCTTCAGAAGAATTTTCGCCATTTCCCAAGATCCTGAATAGCAGTGGAATACCCCACCCATTCTGGGATTGTGAGTCTTCACGATGTTTAAGAGATCCTGATGGGCATCCCGATTATGAATAATGATGGGAAGCCCCGCTTGATCTGCCAATTCAATCTGGCGAATAAACACCTCTTGCTGAATCTTGCGGGGGGATAAATCACGATAATAATCCAGCCCAATCTCTCCCCAGGCGATCACCTTATCTTCTTGTGCCAGTTCGCTCAGACGTTCCCAGGTCGCGCCTGTGGCTCCTTGAGCATCATGAGGATGAACCCCAATAGCTGCATAGATGGATTCATAGTGGTGGGCAAGGCGTACCGACCGTTCGGAAGAAGGCAAATCAAAACCTACATTGGTGACCCGAGTAATTTGTGCCAGCTTCATATTTTCAAGAACCTGCTGGAAGTCTCCTTCGTAGCGAGGATCATCCAGATGGGCATGAGTGTCCCAAATCATTTAACTCGCGCTCCCGCCGGAATATCCTTGTCTAAAGTGAGCACTTCCAAGACACCTTCATGGGAAGCCGCCAGAATCATCCCTTCAGACATAATTCCCCGTAGCTTAGCCGGTTTTAAGTTGGCCACAATCACCACATGCTTACCTATTAAATCTTCCGGCGCATAATGCTGGGCAATGCCCGAAACAATGGTCCGTGGTTTTCCCGCCACTTCGATTTCGAGCTTTAAGAGCTTATCGGTTTTTTCTACTTTCTCGGCATGAAGAACTTTAGCCACCCGTAAATCCAATTTCGCAAAATCATCGATGGAGATTTCCTCTTTCAAGGGCTCGAATTCACTCACGTTTTCTGAGGCAACTTCCTCTGCCGAAACGGTCTTCACTGCTTCCACGGTATTTTTATCACCATTTGTTTCACTCACTACTGTTTTCTCCTCTTCCACGATAAATTGTGATAGGTCGATTCTTGGAAATAAGGCATCTCCCCTTGCCACTTGAATCCCTTCTCCTAAGACATCCCAACGTTTGGCCTCTTCCCAAAGGAGCAGCTCCTCGGAGATTCCTAACTGCCCGAACATCTTCGGCGTCAACTTGGGCATAAAGGGGGTACAGAGAATACCAAGGATACGAATGGCCTCAGCAAAGGTGTGGAGAACCGTATCTAGGCGCGCTTGCTGATCCTCTTGCTTTGCCAAAGTCCAAGGCGCTGTCTCATCCACATATTTATTCATACGAGCGACTAAGCGCCAGAGGTTATCTAAAGCACCCGCTGGATCATGAGCCTCTAAGCGCTCTTCCAGCTTAGCGATAACATCTTGACTCAAGGTGACCAGTTCCTCTTCCAAGGTCGTTAAGGGCCCGATCTTGGGAACGACACCCCCACGATACTTCACAATCATCGCCAAACTGCGTGAAACAAAATTCCCTAAGTCATTAGCTAAATCACTATTTAACCGTTCCACTAAATTATCTTCAGAATAGGCACCATCAGCCCCGGCCTGCATATCTCGCAAGAGGAAATAGCGTATGGCATCTGAACCATAGCGCCGAATCAGTTCAAAGGAGTCTTGAACATTACCCCGGGACTTGGAGATTTTACCCCCTTCTTTGCTCAGATACCAGCCATGGCCATAGACCATCTTAGGTAAAGGAATATCTAAGGCCATCAAAATTATCGGCCAAATCACTGCATGGAAACGGACGATATCCTTCCCCATTAAATGCACTTCAGCTGGCCAATAGCGTTTATACAAATCCCCATCTGGATAACCCAAAGCGGAGATGTAGTTAATGAGTGCATCTAACCAAACATACACCACATGCTTAGGATTAAAAGGAACTTGAATCCCCCATTGGAAGGTGGTTCGGGATACACAAAGATCCTCTAAGCCCCCCTCGATGAATTTAACCATCTCATTGCGGCGAGATGAGGGCTGGATGAAATCCGGGTTGTGCTTTATGTATTGCAAGAGAGCATCTTGATATTTAGAAAGCTTAAAGAAATAACTCTCTTCCTTCAGTAACTCGACCTCACGCCCGCAATCGGGGTTAGGGCATTTTCCATCAACTAGCTTGTTTTCTGTCCAGAAGGTCTCACAAGGGGTGCAGTACCAGCCTTCATACTCTGATTTATAGATATCGCCTTGCTCATAGAGCTTCGTAAAAATTTTCTGCACCACGAGATGGTGACGCTCCTCCGTCGTCCGGATAAAGTCATCATAGGAAATATCTAGCTCATCCCATAAGGCCTTAAACCGCTCCACAATCCCATCCACATACACTCGCGGTTCTAAGCCCTTGCTTTCCGCCGTCCGGACAATCTTCTGAGCATTCTCATCGGTACCCGTTAGAAAATATACATCATCCCCTTTGAGGCGATGATAACGAGCAAAGGTATCGGCGGCTACAGTAGTATAGGCAGTCCCAATGTGAGGGCTGGCATTGGGGTAAAAAATCGGGGTCGTAATATAATATTTCAAGTCGGACCATCCTCTCTTCTAGGCGTTTCACCTATTTTATCACTTTTTATCATATAAACAAAACTTGGCAGCTGACAGAGGAAGCTGCCTTAGTTGCGTTATACTATCTTCCGATATATTTAATTAAAGATAGTGAAAACAAAACTTAGCAGGTGACGAAGGAAGCTGCTAAGAAAAGACTGTGATTATTTTTCTTAGCATGATAATATTCCCTGAAAAAAATTCCATTTTTCTTCAAAAACCCGTTGACTTTATATGGTATGATTGGTATCATAAGGTTGTTGCATTGTGTCGAAAGATGTAAGATAGAGGAGGACTTATGATGAAATCAACGGGAATTGTAAGAAAAGTAGACGAGTTAGGTCGTGTTGTATTGCCTATCGAGCTGCGCAGAACCCTCGGAATCGACGAAAAAGACGCTCTAGAGATCTATGTCGATCAAGAGAAAATCATTCTCAAAAAATATGAGCCTGCATGTGTATTTTGTAATAATGCTGCAGATATTCAAGTATTCCGTGGCAAAAATGTTTGTCGCGAATGTGCAGCCGCTATGGGTGAAGCTGCCTCTGGTCAATCTGAAGCTGTTTAATACAACATTAGCACTTAATGTAGAAGCCATTACTACACAAAAAGCTTAACTTACGTATAGAAGGCATCAAGCCTTCTATTTCTTTATCCTTTTTTAGCTATGTATTCAACCCATTAATTTTTTTATCTATCTATTCACCTATAAATTTATCTATTATTTAGCTATAGACTTAGTTATTTTTATGTTCAAGTACCGCTTGATAGATTTCGCGCTTGCTTACCCCATACTTTTGCGCAATCTCCTTCATAGCCTCCTTGGGCTTCAGGCCCTGCTCAGTAAGCGCTTCCACTTCCTGACTCCATTCCTCTGCCCCGCCAACCGGCAAGATGGGAATATAGGGTGCAATCAATAAGCAGATTTCACCTCGAGGAGCATTGACTTGAAATTCCTCAATGAGCGCACTTAAAGTCCCCTTATGCACATTTTGATGGAGCTTGGTGATCTCTCTCACCACTGCAGCTTCCCGCTCCCCAAAGACCGTGAGGACATCCCCCAAAGTTGCTAACAAGCGGTGTGGAGCTTCATAAAAAATCTGCGTAAAGGGCAACTGCGCATAATTTTGCAGCTCTTTCTTACGAGCACTGGTTTGAGAGGGTAAAAAACCATGAAATAGAAAATGGTCGTTAGGCATACCTGAAAGCAACAAAGCAGTAAGACCCGCATTAGCCCCCGGTAATACATCCAAGGAAAGTCCCTTTGCCAAACAAAGCTGAATGATCTCTTGACCCGGATCCGATATCCCTGGCATACCGGCATCAGAAATCAAAGCAATGGATGCTCCTTGCTCTAAGCGCTTGATCAGTTCTAAGGCCTTACCCTTTTCATTATGTTCATGATAACTAGTCAGAGGAGTCGTAATGCCAAAGTGATCCAATAATTTTCGAGAATGACGGGTATCCTCAGCCGCAATGAGGTCCACACTCTTCAGCACCTCTAAAGCTCTCAAGGTGATATCCCCCAAATTCCCAATGGGAGTTGCACAAACATAAAGGGTTCCCCCTTGAACCGTTGCCAAATGTACCGCTCCAATCTCACTAATCTTTGCGTAGGAAGCCCATGCAGAAGAGACAATCTCCCTCTTCCAAAGGCTGCCCGAAATGCAAATGGCAGACATGGAACCCTTCCCGATAAAGCCGCTCCAAGTTGTCATGGGCAACGCCCTGTATCCTCTCGGCATTAGCGATCACCCGCTCCGTCTCCTGCTCCGGCAGGGCACAAAGCTCCCGCTTCAACCTGGCATTTTCTTCTTCCAGGCTTGTCACATAAGGGCGCAAACGCTGCACTTCTTCAATCAAGGAGTTGAGTTTCTCCTCTACTTCTGTAAAGGCCTGGGTCAATTGACTCATACTTTCTCACTCTTTCCTTTGTACTTTTCCCCTTTCTTAAAGCGTCCTTCTTGACGACCTTTGCCCCCAACCGGCACCGCAGGTCCCCGATCTGGTTTATTGTCCCCCTCTAACTTAACAACTGCGTCATCGTCGAGGACAATAACCTCTTCATCACCCTTTTGGCAATGCTTTCCACAGCGCTCCCTGCCCTGAGCCGCCTTTTTTAATTCATCGTAATCTCCACTCTCATATTTTAGGCAACACATGAGTCGTCCACAAATTCCTGAAATCTTCGTTGGATTCAGGGAAAGCTTTTGATCCTTTGCCATGCGAATAGATACCGGCTCAAAATCCCCTAAAAAGCTAGAGCAACATAAAACTCTACCGCAGGAACCGATACCCCCCAGCATTTTAGCCTCATCCCGAACCCCGATCTGGCGAAGCTCAATACGCGTCCGAAAGACTGAGGCTAAATCCTTAACAAGCTCCCGGAAATCCACGCGCCCTTCCGCGGTAAACGAAAAGATAATCTTATTCCCGTCAAAGGTATACTCCACATCGACAAGCTTCATAGGCAATTGATGCTCTGTAATCTTCTTTAAGCAAACCTCAAAGGCTTCCTTTTCCTTGTTGCTGTTGGCCTCAACGATCAGTTCATCTTCAGGTGTAGCTTTGCGAATCACCGGCTTTAAGGGCATGACTACTTCTTCTTCAGACACCTGACGGGGTGCCATGACGCACTCCCCATACTCGACTCCCCGAGCCGTTTCTACAATCACTTTGTCATTGGCACTCAGGGCCAAATCCCCAGTCGAGAAAAAATATATTTTACCTGCTCGCTTAAAGCGAACCCCCACGACTTCAACCACTTAGATTCCCTCCTCACGGAATAATTCTAGGGCCAATCCCTCAATAACTAGGCGAGGATTACCCTGCATACGGATCTGCTCTATCGCCTTCCCCAAGGCTAGAATAGCCCGGGGATTGACTTCCTTTTGACGACCTAACCCCATGGCTAAGATCTGAAGATAAATTTCAGCTTCTTTCTTTTCAATCGCTTTATTACCGGCAAAAAGGGGGAAAAGCTGAAGGAAATCTCGTTCCTCCACGGCCTGCTGAAATCCGCGGACCCATTCCCTTGCTTTTTCTACGCCCACTGCCAAAATCTCATGGGCTAATTCGGGATTTTGACTGCCCATGTGAAAGGCTTCTTTGGCCTCTAGGTCATCGATGGATTCATCAAGAGATTCTAACCATTCCCTCTCCCCAAGGACTGGGAAATAAACAGCCTGAGCTCTACTTTGGATGGTTGGCAAAAGGGCTTCGGCATTTTGGGTGCTGAGAATAATCAGCGTCATTTCCGGGGGCTCCTCGATAACCTTTAACAAGGCATTAGCCGCCGGAATCGTCAACTTATCGGCCTCTTCCAGAATAAAAACTTTATATTTACCCTCATAATGTTTGCGGTACACTCGTTCCTGCCAAGCTAAAATCTGTTCTATACCAAGGGAAAGCTTGGCGGGCTTGATAACCTCTACATCGGGATGATTTGCAGAAATTATCTTCCGACAGGAAGGGCAATTCTGACAAGGCACCTCCCCTTCCTGATTGGAAGTACAATTCAACCTTTGGGCGATAGCTAAGCCAGCCTTACGCCTCTCAGGAGCACTCCCACCATGAAAAAGGAGCAGGTGAGCCAGCCGCCCTTCCTGAGCTGCTTTTTCAATTAGATGAAGTGCAACATTCACATTAAACCTCCTCAATGACCCAGACCCCTTGGCCACTGTCCTCCCAGCCCTGCCAGCGCCCTTTATGCAGGGCGAGGAGTTCTTGAATCTCAGGTGTCATCACTTCTCCCATAACGATCAAGGGAATCCCCGGGGGATAGGGAGAAATACTCTCTCCTAATATCTTGCCCACGCTCTCACGTAGAGGGATTTGACGCTTCTTAGCAAAGTAAGCCTGGCGAGGAGTGATTCTTCTCGTTGGCAAGGGCATTTCCCCAGCTGATATCGCCGGGTCCTCCGCTTGTCCCTGCTTTGCAATGCGCCCTTCCCCGGGTGTGAGCCTTTTTCTCAATCCTTTTAAGCTCAACAAACCTTCAGTAAGGATTTCAATCTCTTCTGGCGTATTGCCAATCCCTAATAAAAATAAAATATTTTCTTCATCCCACAGCTCTGGGTCGATTCCATAATTGTTTCGTAAATGCTCCACACAAGCTGGTGCTGAAATTCCTAGTTCTCGAGTATTAACAAGAATCTTCGACCAATCGAGGTTCGTAATCCCGTAAGTCCCAATATCCCGTGGGTTTAAAAGCCTTAAGCTCTCCCCGACGCAATGATGCAATTCCTGAACCGCTTCATAAAGCCGCTCCCAGCGCGTGCCATCTAAAGCATATTCCACCGCCCTCTCTAAGGACGCCATCAGCAAGTAGCTTGGACTGGAGGATTGCAATAGCTCAAGGGTTCTTTTGACTTCCGATGCATTTACCCGCGATCCCTTTACATGAAGCATAGCTCCTTGGGTTAAAGCGCTCAAGGTTTTATGTGTACTATGCAATACCATATCTGCCCCAAGCTCTAAGGCCCCCTTCGGGAATAGAGGATTCAGATAGTGAGCACCATGGGCCTGATCCACTAGAATCTTTGTCTGGGGGGTTTTTTGATTTCTCTCGGCAACGATCTTTGCCAGATCCGGCAATGTACCATAATAGCCGGGGTAGGTTAGATGAATCCCCAGAACCTTGTCCTTGGTTACATCCACCGGCTTCAGTCCCAAAGGTAGCCTGAATTCCGGATGCACTATACCGGGGATATATTCAGGCTCTAATCCGGATAAAACTAGCCCGGACATCACCGAACGATGGGATTGCCTCTCCACCAATACCTTAGCTGGTCCGGTATCCAACTCTTGTGTCTCCATATTGGCTAAGGCCATAAGCATGCCCTGATTTCCCACCGTGGCCCCATTGACGAGGAAAAAACTGGAATCACTTTGGTAGACTGCTGCCGCTCGCTTTTGGGCTTGCTCAATCACCCCTTGAGGGGAGTGCAGCATATCCAAACCCGGGAGCTCTGTAAGATCCTGCTCAGGAAAATGCAAATCCGTAAAGAATTCTTTCTTTCCTTTATGTCCGGGTGTATGAAACGAAATCAGCCCCTGCTTCTGATACTGAAGCATTTTACTGCCTAGATGTAACACATATTCTTCCTCCATGAGGATTTACGGTTTAGGTAATACTCATCATTATATCATAATTTTTCCATAGAATCACTACTGGTGGATGTTGCCCTCTCCTTTTGATTCGCTTTTTTGGGGGCTTACCGGTGAATTTCTAGCCAGTCCCGCGTGGTCAACATCAACTTCAATTTCAAATGCAACCGGGAAATCCTCTAATCCCTGAGGCCAGTTATCTTTAATTTCCGTCCAATACTTAGGGTTCTTTATTTCGATTTTTCTACCGATTCCGATAAAATCCAGCTGAAGCTTTTTACTTTTAGCCACTGCAGCTTCACATTCTTCTTGGATGGCTTGTGCCAAAATCGGCTCGACCTCTTGCAAAAAGTTCCGCCACTCTTCAGTACTCATTTCTCCTTGCTGACCTAAGATTTCATCAAGGGCCATACTCGCCTTGATGTAAAACTTTATACCCAGTTGCTCATCAATCATCTCAACCTTATACTTTGTTTTCGAGTTGTGCACCGATGCGACAATTTTGAGTCTGTCCCTTTCCCCTTCTAATCGGCGGGTTTTTATCTCATCATCTAACCAGAGATATCCTTTCGTCTCCTGATCACCTAAGAAATCTACCAACCTCCCATCTTCAAAGACTCCAGCACAACTCATGATTACTTCATTCCCTTTTTCATCGGATAAATATATCCCTTTATCCCCTGAACGGATAACCTCTGCACTCGGAATAACCGGATTTTGGCTTTCTCTCCCTAAAATCGTAAGATAATGCCCCAATCGCGTTACGGGAAACGTGCTCTGTCTTTTATTCCCCTCTATAATTCCTAACAAGCCTAATGCCGGAATGTTATGAGTAGTTGTCTTAGTTTCCAAGAGGTCTTTTGCGCTACCTTTTGCAACCACAAGATACATTGTTCTCCGATATTGATAATAGCGCTGGTAGAAGTCTAAGACCTCATTAATTCCCGTTCGAGCAAGGTCTTCTCCAATCACTATGACACGGACAGTCCCTGCAAAAAATTGTTTATCGAACATCTCATTCACTTTCTCAATAGTTGATGCTATGATGGGGCCTTCGACACTTAGTGTCCAATCTTCAAGCTCTGTACTCCCACCTCCACCGCTTGGCTTAGGCTTAGCGACTTGAATCGTTACAAGATAGCTTCCCTCTTGCTTTCCTTTGTCAATTCCTACACCCATCATAAAGGCTAGCTCTTCCACTTCACGCTTCCCACAACCTTCAAGTATTAACAGGGAAATCACAAGCACACACACAATGAGAAGACGCTTTCTTAGAGGCTTTTTTGGCGATGCTTCCATAAATCCACCCCCCATACCAATAAAATCCATAGAACGGCAAAAGGTAAAATTATATATCGGTCAATATAGGCCATTTCAACAACTACATTGACTCCCTTTCCACCTAATAGAGGAATAAGCACAAAAATAATACCAACAATTATAGCTGACTTTTTGCCTTTGAATCCAAAGACACTCTGTAGACCCCATATCCCTGCAAAAAAGAAAGCTGCAGCCTTTAAGGTTAAGGCTCCCGTCCAAAAGAGGGTAAAGACTGCCTCAATCCCAGCAATGGTACGTGAGATTTCTACCATATTACCGAGGACTAAAAGACCATAAGTGAGGCGTGCTGTTTCAAAAGGACCAAAGGTCATGATCTGGACTAAAACAACAATTGTACTTAAAACTATAATAAGTGCTAACGCTTTAAAAAAATTTACTTTAATTATTTTTAAGTCTTTTGGCTTGGCGGGTAAAAAGGGTAAAAGACCTGCCAAAAACAAAACATACTCAAATGGCCAAGGTGAAATATTTAGTGCAGCTGAGAGCACAGGGGTTATTCCGTTTTGCAAGATAGGAAAAAGCTCTCCGCGTTCGAATCGAGGAATGATAAATATCGCGATAAAAAGCAAAGCCATGCAAACCAGGGGAAAGATGACCTCAGCAAATCGGGCTAAGACTTCAATACCCGATAAATAAAGATAAAAGGTAATCAAAGATACTCCTAAAATAAGGACATAATGAGGGATCAAAGGAAGAACGGTGCGATTGTACATATCTACCCCTTGACTGGCAAAAAGGCCACCAAAATAGATCATAATCAAACTGAAAGATAAACCTAAAGCCTTGCCCAACCATTTCCCCAGGACCTTCTCAGATATCTTGACTAAGTCCTGATTTGGATATTTTGGCACTAAGGAGAAAATCATCCATGTAAAAGGGACACACATGAGAAAAGCAGGCATTACTGCCATCCAGCCATCTCTTCCTGCAGCTTGAGTTACGATTGAGCCAGATACCATAAAGGTCGTACCTAATAAGACTCCAGCCGTGAGCATCGTAAATTGGTGGGTAGATAATCGTTGCATCATTGCCTCCCCCCTGAATGCGGATGTTTGGTATCGATCAGATCAGGATCTTCTTTTAATGCCCACCAAGGTGCCCTTACAAGAGTATCTTGGAGAAAAGCGCGAATTCTCAAAGGGGCAATAGGACTCAGAAAGGGCGTTCCAAAAGAACGAAGTCCTAATAAGTGGATAAGGATAAGATACAGTCCAATCCCCAGACCAAAGAATCCCATTGTCCCAGCTAAAATCATCAGGGGAAGGCGAATAAGACGAATACCGATAGCTAGACTATAATACGGTATGGTGTAACCGGAAACAGCTGTAAGGCCAATCACAATGACCATAATAGGACTTACTAAGCTGGCTTTAACCGCGGCGTCACCAATAATCAGAGCCCCAACAATCCCGATCGTCTGCCCAATGGGCTTAGGAAGCCGCAGCCCTCCCTCCTGCAAAACCTCCAAGGCAATTAACATAAGCATAGCCTCACCTAAGGCTGAGAAGGGAGTCGCTTCTCTTGACCCGGCAATACTTAAGGCTAGAGTAACGGGAAGCAGCTCTTGGTGGAAGGTCGTTACAGCAATATAAAGGCTGGGGGCTAAAACAGCTATAGCTGCTCCCCAATAGCGTATAGAGCGCACAAGGATGACGATCATCGCCCGCTCATAATAATCATCATTCACCTGCATGAACATAGGCAGTGTGACTGGAACAATCAGGACAGAAGGTGTCCCATCCACAATAATGGCAACTCGCCCCTCGAGAAGACTAGAGGCCACAATATCTGGTCGTTCGGTATGAAGAATCTGGGGAAAAGGCGAATAGGGATGATCTTCTAAAAATTCCTCTAAAATATCACCCGCAATAACACCATCAATTTTTACTCGATTGAGCCGCCTCTTGACTTCAGCGACGACATCAGGGCTAACACGGTTCTCCACATAAGCTATCACTACATCCGTATTAGATAGAGCTCCAATTTTCATTGAGATAAGGCGCAAGGAGGGATGTTTTATTATTCTTCTTATTAAAGAAGTATTGGTTCGAAGTGTCTCATTAAAAGCCTCTTGGGGTCCACGAATGGAAGCTTCTCTCTGGGGGGTATTTACGCCGCGAGTTTGCCAACCCCGGGCACTAATCACGAGGGCTTCCTGACTCTGCTCCACAAAAAGTACAGCATCCCCAGCAAGCATGGCATCAATCGCTTCCCCCATCCGGGTAATCTTTTTTACTTCATTAGCAGGGGTGAAACGATCCATTAGGCTATTAATGATATTTTTTAAAGTCATCTCTTTAAATGCCGGGTCAACTGTCGCGTCAACCATAACGATTCGTAACACATAGGCATCCAGTAAATTCTTATCCACTAATCCATCCACCACGCCAAGGATACAGGTGATTTCTTCTTTACCACGGATCAAAAATTTACGAAAGACAATATCACTGCTTTGTGATAATTCCTCTTCAATTCGTGCATAAGATATGGGGTTTTCCCATTCCTTATCAATAGGAGTTTTGGGGTAGTTACGTATTTCTTTCGTATAAGGACGCTTGGTAAGATCCTTCATCATGCTGAAAAAGCTTTTTCTCAAGATTTACCCCCCTCTCCTTATTACTCTATTGTCCGCGCTAAACGATCACCTTATTCATCAATCCATTTATTCATATACTTCAGGTGAAATTTGCCAAAAACGACTTACACTGTACAAAAAGAGATAGGTCCGTAAAACATGGACCTATCTCCCTATTTCATCAATTAATCTCTATGACTAAATTCCCTCTATTTTATCCTCCATTAGATTCCCTCTTAGCATATCAAAAAACGCAGTATGGAGATGCTCATCAATAAAATTAGACTTCAATAGTATACAAGTTTCACCATCCGGGTCCTCTCCGCTTGACACTAAATCTTCAACGAGTTTTTTATAATCGCTCATGGCCTTTCTTTCAATTTCAGCATTGAGTTGCAGTGCTCTTTCCAGTCCGGTTAAAGACATTAAGCTTCCTAAGGACATGCCGATAATCGGTGAAATCACTTCTCCCAATGCAGTAGGCGTTCCTCCCATGGCTAGAATTCTTTTCTCAATATTCTCCACATGACCCTGCTCAATTTCTGCCACGCGCTCAAATACTTTCCCTGCATAGTGATCCTTAAACTGGTTACTTTGCACCTTATAGAGCTCAACTTGATTAATCTCTAGGCTATAAAACCAATTTAATCGACGAAGTAAATCCTCCCGATCCATACTATCTTCCTTCCTTAAGTACTTAGATGATTAAAAATTTTTCTTCTCTAAATCGAGTGACGCCCTTAAGTTAATATTTTTGAATATAAGCTTTCTATGCTAGTTTGACTCAGTCAAGTCAGAAATATGTAATGTCTTTAATATAAAAGAAAAGAGCGGGCAAGCCCGCTCTTCATGGATTCAAGAAATAATCTTATTCGTATTTTTGCTCCGCTAAGCGCTTATAGGAATCTAAGCGGACTTGAGCGTATTTCTCAGCACCTTGGAAGAGTTCTTCCGCAGTTTCTGGGAAGGTGTTAAGCAAGGAAGTGTAACGTACTTCGCCCATGAGGAAGTCACGGAAGGAAGCAGTAGGCTCTTTGGAGTCAAGGGAGAACGGATTCTTTCCTTGATCCTCGAGATCTGGGTTGAAACGATAGAGATGCCAGTAGCCAGACTCGACCGCTTTTTTAGCTTCTGTAACACTCTTAGCCATTCCGGATTTGAGGCCATGGTTGATACATGGAGCATAGGCAATGATCAAGGAAGGTCCATTATAAGCTTCTGCTTCTTTAATCGCTCTAATGGTTTGAGCCATGTTAGCACCGAGTGCAATCTGAGCTACATAAACGTAGCCATAGCTCATAGCCATCATACCCAAGTCTTTCTTACGAATCTTCTTACCGGCAGCTGCAAACTTAGCGACAGCAGCGCGAGGGGTAGATTTGGAAGATTGACCGCCGGTGTTGGAGTAAACTTCGGTATCGAGAACAAGGATGTTGACATTGTCGCCGGAAGCTAAGACATGGTCTAAGCCACCATAACCGATATCGTAAGCCCAACCGTCGCCACCGACAATCCATTGGGATTTCTTCACGAGGTGATCTTTTCTATCTTTGATTTGGCTCATCAGTTCATTGTCACCGTTATAAGCGTCGAGCAGAGGACGGATCTTAGCTGCGGCAGCCTTGGATGCATCTGCGTCGTCCTTGCCGGCAATCCACTCTTGGAAAGCTTCTTTCAGCTCGCTGCTGATTCCTGTTTCCAGAGCTTCTTCCATTAAGAGGGCAAGCTTAGCACGTTGTTGACCAACACCAAGGTACATACCATAACCAAACTCTGCATTATCCTCGAAGAGGGAGTTAGCCCAAGTAGGTCCTTGACCCTTTTCGTTCACAGTGTAAGGAACGGAAGGAGCACTGCCACCCCAGATGGAGCTACATCCGGTAGCGTTAGCAATCATCATGCGATCGCCAAAGAGTTGAGTTACAAGCTTAACATAAGCTGTTTCTCCACAACCCGGGCAAGCGCCGTTGAACTCGAGGAGAGGTTGAGCATATTGGCTACCTTTTACGGTCGTAAGATCGAAGAGGTCGCTCTTGTTCGAAACAGTCATGGCAAATTCCCAGTTAGCAGCTTGCTGAGCAGTCTGCTCTGCAGCATCCTTCATCACGAGAGCTTTACCTTTAGCAGGGCAAACTTCGGCACAGTTTCCGCAACCAGTGCAATCCAACGGACTGACTTGTACGCGAGCTTGAAGTCCTTCTGAACCCTTGCCGAGAGCTTTCTTGGTGACAAAGCTTGCAGGTGCCTTAGCAGCTTCTTCTTCATTCAACAAGATCGGGCGAATACAAGCATGGGGGCAAACATAAGAACATTGATTACATTGAATACATTTTTCAACATCCCACTCAGGAACAACTACAGCGATACCGCGTTTTTCATAAGCTGTTGTTCCGACAGGTACAGTACCATCTTCACGACCTTTGAAAGCACTGACTGGGAGACTGTCTCCTTCTTGTGCATTCATGACGTTTTGGATTTTTTCAACATATTCAGGAAGCTCAACTGTTGCTGCTGCTTCAGCCTGTGCATCAGTAGCAGTAACCCAAGAAGCGGGAACGTTAACTTGAACTAACGAATCTGCTCCACGATCAATTGCTGCATTGTTCATGTCAACAATATTTTGACCTTTTTTACCATAAGCTTTGACTACGGAATCTTTCAGGTAGCTGATCGCTTGGTCAACCGGAATGACATTAGCTAGCTTGAAGAAGGCAGCTTGCATAATCATGTTAATGCGGGATCCTAAGCCGATTTCGCGGCCAATAGCAACAGCATCGATGATGTAGAATTTAATTTCATTTTTAGCGATGAATTGTTTCATAGCTGCTGGAATTTTTTCCTCTAGCTCTTCAGGCTTCCATTGGCAATTCAAAACAAAAGTACCGCCTTTTTTCAGGCCCTTGGTCAAGTCATATTGACCGACATACGATTGGTTATGACAAGCGACGTAATTCGCACCGGTAACATAGTAGGGCGATTTAATTGGCTTTTTACCAAAACGAACGTGAGAAATGGTGATACCACCGGATTTCTTAGAGTCGTATTGGAAATAAGCTTGAGCATACATGTTGGTGTGGTCACCGATGATCTTAATAGCTTGCTTATTTGCACCAACAGTACCGTCAGAACCTAATCCCCAGAATTTACAAGCGATTGTGCCTTCAGGTGCAGTTTCAATCACTTCGTCTTCCGGTAAGGATTTGAAGGTTACATCGTCTACGATGCCGATAGTAAAGCCATTCTTAGGCTCTTTAGCAGCAAGATTCTTGTAGACAGACAGAACTTGGGAAGGGGTAGTATCCTTAGATCCTAAGCCATAGCGACCGCCAACAATGACGGGCTTCAGGTCATTGGTATAGAATATATCTTTCACATCGAGATAGAGAGGTTCGCCATTAGCACCTGGCTCTTTGGTCCGATCAAGAACAGCTATGCTCTTAACGGTCTTTGGAAGAACCTTAAGGAGATACTCAGCCGAGAAAGGACGATAGAGGTGAACTTTAATAACACCCACTTTTTCACCTTTAGCAACTAAGTAATCGACAGTTTCTTCGATCGTATCGCAGATGGAGCCCATAGCAATAATAATACGCTCTGCATCTTCTGCACCGTAATATTGGAATGGTTGATATTCACGGCCAGTGATCTTCGCATATTCCTTCATATAATGGGCAACAATGTCAGGAACAGCGTCATAGAAACGATTGGATGCTTCACGACCTTGGAAGTACACATCAGGGTTTTGAGCAGTACCACGGAGTACGGGACGCTCGGGATTAAGTCCACTATTGCGGAATGCTTGAAGTGCATCGCGATCTAAAAGCTTAGCCACATCTTCATAGTCTGTAACTTCGATTTTTTGAATTTCATGGGATGTACGGAAACCATCGAAGAAATGGACAAAAGGAACTCTTGCTTTAATCGACGCTAAATGCGCAATATAACCAAGGTCCAGAGCTTCTTGGACGTTATGGGAAGACAATTGCGCAAAGCCAGTCGCCCGTACAGACATTACATCTTGATGATCACCGAAGATTGAAAGAGCATGAGTTGCTAAAGCACGTGCGCTGACGTGGAAAACGCTAGGCAGCAACTCCCCGGCAATTTTATACATATTCGGAATCATTAAGAGCAGCCCTTGTGAAGCGGTATAGGTGGTGGTAAGTGCACCCGACTGCAGGGACCCGTGAACTGCACCGGCAGCTCCGGCTTCCGATTGCATCTCAACAACCTTTACAGGTTGACCGAAGATGTTTTTCTTATCATGGGCAGCCCATTCATCTACGAACTCAGCCATTGTTGAAGAGGGAGTGATGGGGAAGATAGTCGCTACCTCGGTAAACGCATACGACGCGTGAGCAGCAGCCTCATTACCATCCATAGTCTTCATTTTTGCCATTTGGTACATCCTCCTAAATGAAAATTTTAATTAATAATAAGGGTTTAAGAAAGGGCACCTCTCTGTCACCCAAATTACGCCAATTAAGTAGAAACCCCGATTCCTTTGCGAAAAAAGTAATTAAGTAAATATAAGCCTAGCTAATATAATAAAGATAAAAAAATAAATATTAGCCAGCTAAAATGCTTTTAATGCTTTTATATTTCGGATATCAAAAGATTCAATTTTCGCAAAAATCCCGTAAAAATACGTCGAGGGAACTATTTCGGCGTACAAAGCCGAAATGTCCCCCTGTAGTCAGTATCAGTATACTCTGCGTTTCATAAATTCGTCAAGTCGTAATATGGAGCATGGGCGAAAGTTTCTCTGAAAAAGCGACCAGATGACATAGAAAACCCGATTTCACCAGACCTCGAAGTCATGCTCCCCCTTGCGAGGCCGGTGGTTGCCCTGAGAATCCTCATATGCCCAAAATTTGTAGTCCAACTAAAGCCACTGCCCCAGGGAAACCTAAAAATCCCACCAGAAAAATCGTAAACACATTGATAGGAATCCCAATGCCAACAACACTCAACATAAGGTCGAAAATCCATAAACCCACTATTCCCCCGAGAATGTGAATTGTCGTCTTTAAAAATAAGTTAGGCTTACCTAAAGTGCTTTTAACCACCAAGGCAATCAGCAGAATAAATAATGCTAAAAAAATTAAGGTCATAGGACATCCCTCCATTACCACTACTAGTCCAACATTATGCACGAAGTGGACAAAGAAGAACGCTTCTGACCTTATTTTTGATAGATTTAGTTTAGATATGAATTCGATTTAGATTTGACGGCGACCCTCGAGAGCACGGGCAATGGTAATCTCATCCGCGTACTCCAGGTCACCACCTACGGGTAAACCATGGGCAATCCGCGTCACTCTTATGCCCAAGGGCTTCAACAGCTTAGCTAAGTACATGGCCGTTGCTTCACCTTCTACGGTAGGGTTCACGGCCATAACTACTTCCTTGATTTCCCCCAGGCGCGTTAAGAGCTTGGGAATCGTGAGTTGCTCTGGACCAATCCCTTCCAAGGGAGAGATTACACCATGTAACACGTGATAGAGGCCTTTAAACTCTCTCGTCTTTTCTAAGGACACGACATCTCTGGGCTGCTCAACAATGCATAAGAGGGTGCGATCCCTTTTCTCCCCCTCACAGATGGGGCAAGGATCCTGATCTGTATAATTACAGCAAAGGGAGCATTGTTTAATTTCCCTTTGGGCCTTGATGATCGTTTCTGCCAAGTTTTCTGCTACTTGAGGCTGTTGTAACAGATAGAACGCCAAACGCCCTGCGGTTTTCGGCCCAATTCCTGGCAAACGGGATAAACCGGCAATCAAATCCGCTAGGGGCTGTGGGTAGTTTAAAAAATCCATAGTTCCTCGCTTAGAAGAGGCCGGGAATTTTAAAGCCCTGGGTTAATTTACCCATTTCAGAGGAGGTCATCTCTTCTACTTTTCGCAGACCCTCATTGACGGCAGCTTTAATCAAATCTTCCAGCATCTCTACATCATCAGGATCTACAGCTTCCGGTTTGATTTTTAATTCAATCAATTCATTTTTTCCATTGACTACGACTTGCACAGCACCACCGCCAACGGATGCCTCAACTGTACGTGTTTTTAGCTCTTCTTGAGCTCTTGCCATTTCTTCTTGGAGCTTCTGTGCTTGCTTTAACATATTGTTCATATTACCCATACCGCCGCCGCCTTTAAATGCCATATCATTACACTCCTTACATTCTTTATTAATAGGATAAGCTTTTATTTATTCTTCAAGTCATTCTAGAATTACTCATGCACCAGAATGACAGAATAACACTTTATTCTTTAATAATTACTAAATCTGAGCCAAACAAATCAGCAGCTTTTTTGAGCAGGGGATTTTCTATCGAATCATCCACTGCTTCCGGGTTAGCCGCAGATTCTCCTTTACCATACTCTCCCTCCAACACACATTGCAAGGTTAAGGGACTGCCAAACATGCTCTTAAGAACCTGTTCGATAGTTTCCCGGTTTTCCTTCTGGTTGACTTTATCCCGATGAAAAGACAGGCCATCTTTAAATACAATAACCAAACCATTCCCATCTAATTCAACAGGCTTTCCTTCCATTAAAAAAGCATGGGTTGATTTCTTTGCTTTGCGCACCTGTTCCAAAACATCCTGCCAACGTCCTTGAATCTGTTGGATGGATTGGGAAGTGTGGGATTGCCCTCCGCTACCGTTGTGATCCAGAGGCTGGACTGCTGACTTGACATGATCCCGATTCCTTGGCGGAGTCGCTCCCAAAGCCACTTCCTTGGGTTTAGGCGCTGGACTTTTGCCACTTTCCTTTGGGCTAACCTGCCCCTTAGAGAGGCTCTTAATCTCTTCTTCTATCTCCTGCAATCTTTGCAGCACCTGCGAAGAATCCTGGGCGCCACCCTTTTGAGAGTCATAAATCACCTGAACTAAAAGAAGCTCGGCAGCTAAGCGGGCATTTGCTGCATGTTTTAACTGACTCTCTCCTTGCAGTAAAATTCCGATCCACTGCAATAAGGTCTTTAATCCAATCTTTTCACATTGAAAAGCTAATTTCTCCTTAAGATGAGGGGCAATCTGAGGAAAGGCCTGTGTTGCCGCATAGAGCAGAGCCTGACGTAAATACTCCAGTAACTCGCGAATGATCTGGCGTGGGTCCATCCCTTGATTAATTCCATCCCCCAGTCGAGCCAAGGTAGCCGCATAATCTCCTTCGGCAAGCTGATCGACCAGTTGGGCACTAAATTCCTCCCCAACCATCCCTAATACTTGGTAGACTTGGACAACCCCCAGTTTCCCATCGAGTAGTAGGCATTGATCGAGAATACTCAAGGCATCTCTAAGCCCACCCTCTGACTTTTGGGCAATCACCTGCAAAGCTTCCTCATCCACATCCCGACCGATGGCTTGGCACACCTTCTCTAGATGGTTTTGAATCTGTTCGAGAGGAATTCGATGGAATTCAAAGCGTTGCACCCGGGAGAGAATGGTCAAGGGTATTTTATGTACTTCAGTAGTGGCTAAGATGAAGACAACCCGTTCTGGAGGTTCTTCTAGAGTTTTAAGCAGGGCATTAAAGGCCTCCGTGGTCAGCATATGCACTTCATCGATGATGTACACTTTGAATTTGCTTTCGCCGGCACTTAAGCGAACTTTATCCCTTAAATCGCGGATCTCATCAATTCCTCGATTCGAAGCAGCGTCGATCTCATAGACTTCCATAGCACTTCCCTGATCAATACTCAGGCAGGAAGCACATTGATTACAGGGTTCAACTCCATCCCTCTGCTCACAGTTTAAAGCCTTAGCTAAAACCTTCGCTGTGGTGGTTTTTCCGGTTCCTCTTGGACCACTAAATAAATAAGCATGAGCGACTTTATTTTGCGCGAGAGCATTGATCAAGGTCTTTGTCACATGCTCTTGCCCAACCATCTCCCTAAAATTCTTCGGTCTCCATTCGCGGTATAAGGCCAAATAAGCCATTGGACTCCCACCTTACCTTTGCAACCTTTGAGCGCCTTACCCTCCCGGAAGGCACCCATAAGCATTGTACCATATACCAAAAAAAGATGGTACAAAACCACCTTTTTATATGAATATTATAGGCCGTGCACCTTTACTCGAACAGACGCTTCCGGACGAATCCAGGATTCATTGCTCAACCTAGGCAACCTTACGGCACACAGAGTTTGCTCCTTAGTGCTGCTTCCGTCAGGACCTGACACGGTTCGAAGTGCTCTGTTGCGTAAGACCCAGACCTCATCACAATTAGCCCTAGCCGCTCCACAAACGCTGCCCTCATGCAGGAATTCCACCTCGCTAAAGCGGGTTGCGAGTACAAGGATCCGCTACCTCCCCGTCTAGCACGGCCAAATCAATTATAACAAAATAAAAAGCCTAAGTCGAATACGGAACGAATCAAACTTGGCTAGATTACGTTTATGATCATAAAAATTATGGCGGAGAGAGAGGGATTTGAACCCTCGACACAGTTGCCCATGTACTCGCTTTCCAGGCGAGCGCCTTCGACCACTCAGCCACCTCTCCGTGCTTGTCTCAAAAAAAGACTTATGAAATTCGTGACGAAGCTTATTATAAGCCAAACATGGTGGACATGTCAACAAAAGTCGCAGAAAATATTATTTCCTCACTTGGCATTAGCTGTATTTTACCAAAAGGAAAGCTGCTCATTTGAGACAATCCTCTGATATTCGTTTAATAAGCGATCTAATTCTTGGCTCATCGCGACAACACGTGCATCGGTCAAGCAATAGGTTGTCCCATTTTGATATAAACTCTTACGAAGGGCTTCGATTTTCCTTAATAACTTTTCTTCCACTCTAATTCTCCTCCTGAACACACATCAAGAAGATTTTAATAGATGTAGAGCTTATTTTCAACGGTATTTTAACCATAAAAAGGGAAACTAATGTCGGAAAATGGTTATTATTTTATCTTGTAGGAAATCTGGGCCGCCAGTCTCCCCACCAAACGCATGGGAATAATCCGTGCCAGCAGCGCAGTCATCCGTCCGAATTTACGGTAAAGTAGATTAAACAAAAGATAGGATTTGCGCTGGGCTTTATGGTGTGGTATACGGCGTACTATGTTACGAAAGGAGTAAAACTCCCTGTAAATCCAAAGGTAGCCCTCATATAGTTCTGCTGCTGACATTCCTTTTGGCCGAAAAACTACATGCGCTGTATTATACTTGGTTAGTTCATAGTCGGCAATACGTCCTTCTCTCTCCATGCGTCGGTACAATGCTGTGCCGGGGTAAGGGGTGAGAATATGGGAAGTTAAGGTTTCAATTTTGTTTTTGACCAGCCATTCCAAAGTTCTGGTAAAAACATCCTGTTCATCCCCGTCTAAACCGAAGACCATACTGGCGTTAATCATGATACCCCGACCATGGATTTCGGCAGCCAGCCTTTCGTATTTTTCGAAATGGTTGTCTTTGTTTACCCCGTGCAAGGACGAGTTGTTGATAGATTCAAAGCCGATAAAAAGACTTTGACAGCCCGTCTCGGCCATCAGATCCAGTAAGTCGAGATGATCGACTATCTTAGTGGTTACAGCGGCACTCCATTTTAGATTCATGCCCCTTAGATTATTAAGAAGTTCACGGGTATAAGCAGGCGCACCGATAAAATTATCATCAATAAACAACACATGCCGGGTGCCAAGAGCTTTAATATCTTTGATCACATCCTGAATAGGGCGACGTACATAAATTCTGTTTTGACAGCTGTTATAGCAGAAATCACAGCGGTTTGGACAGCCCCGACTAGTGAGTATAACATTCGTATAGAGATAGCGACTTTTATCAATCCTGTGATACGCCGGGGAAACGATCTCCTCTCCGCGAAAATTGTCCATATCGTGATAGAGCTGTTGCAGCCTACCTTGTGCCGCGTCTTTGATCATGTCTGCCCATACCCTCTCCGCAGCGCCGATACAAATTGCATCAAAATGTTGGAGGCACTCCTCCGGGTTGCTCGTAATATGAATACCGCCGGCTACTACCGGAATCCCCAACCGGCGGAATCTTTGGGCGATCTCCACCGCCCTGGGCATCACATCCAGGGTTATGGTGATGCCAACCATTCCTACATCCACATGATCCTGTATTTCCTCCATATTTTCGTTGATCATGATAACTTCATGACCCTCAGGGGTGAGACTCAGCAAAGTCAACAGAGCCAATGAGGGAGACATCCGTGTTTTCAGGTCAGTATCCATGGGCCGCTTATTCATTTTCGGCTGGATCAGCATAATTTTCATGTCTTTATCTCCATCTACACACAAGCACATAGACTAAGTCGGCCAGTACCACGGTTGCCCAATGGATCACGATAAAAAGAGTAAACTTTTCAACAATACCGTTGGTATTGCTCAAAACCATAAGGTAAAATATTGCAATCGCAGCCAATGTAAGTATCGTTGCAACCGCCAGACATTGAATCAGGACGTCCGCGTGATACTCATCGTAGGGATGTTTACGCTTGAGCAGCATCAGCACAACCACGCTGGATAGGGCAATCAATGCATAGGCAATATAGGCCTGATATCCGGATGCTAAGAAATTGCTCCAGCCAGTCCAAAAAGGCTCAAGCGTAGTTGCCCCGTTGTAATACAGTAAATTCTCAAACTCCATATGCCCGGAAGTCACGATAAATATCAATCCGTAGAAGGCCGAAAAAATGCCTAGCCCAATGGCATTGATCGCCGGATTCTTAAGTAGATGCCTCATTTCCGATCCTCCTCCTTGAAAAGAAATAGCGTCTCAATCGATATTCCGAAATAAAGTGCCAAATCATAGGCAAGCCAAATCGAAGGATCAAACTTGCCCATCTCAATGGCGTTGATGGCTTGGCGGGAAACGCCTACCTTTTCACCAAGTTCTTTTTGAGTCAGCCCACGCTCTTCCCGGAGGCGCTTAACATGGTTTTGCACGGCAATACCTCCTTTTAAGGAATCCTCTCACTATGTAAGGTTTACCTTACATTGAATATAACAGCCTAGCCTCATCAAGTCAAGTAAACCTGACACGGAAATAAATAGCAAAGGGCAAGCTTACTGATTCCTTGTCTGGAACCCTGCTTACCCTTTGCTGGCTAGGATGTGCAACTTGAGCACTCCTCCTTTTGAAGTTTCCCTGAATTTCGTTTGCCTTAGCTCAAAGTCTCTACTTATCTCATCTACCTCATTACTCGAAGCTTAGGCTTTCTTACTCTTAACTCTAGTTTTCAGTTTCCCTAATCACTAAGTCTTTCAGCTAGCCTGTTTACTTACTTTAGCCTAGGCTTTTTCAGTAATTTCGCCAACAAAGCTTATGTCTTCAGTAGATTACTTCTTACTATTGCTCACTATTTTCAGGGTGGTATCTAATACTTTAACCTCCTTGAAGGTTATTTCTTAGATTAATCATAGTATAACCTAGAAAAATCGGCTTGTCAAGATATTGTCAGAAAATTAGATGAATTAATTCAGAATTCTTCGCGGATATTTGTCATCATGGTATTAGATTTTTAGATAGCTTTGCGGATAATAACAGTGTATGTTGATTATATAATTGATTTGCCGGCAGGATTACGGGTGGTTGGTGCGATAGCTTTACACATCTTGGGCGTGCTGCACTCTATCTTATATCATGACCACCGCCCAAGATGATGATACATGCTAATCACTCTAGGCCTGTCCCAAATTAGACAACGTTGTCTAATTTGGGACAGGCCATACTTTCACATACATTCATTCCAACAAAAAACCCGCATTAACATTCTAACGCGGGTTTCACTTTCTTATGGCGGAGGAGGTGGGATTCGCTCCGCTCGGATTCCCTCGCTATCACGCCGGGTCGGGAAAATGCTTCCAAAGGGCGCATTTTTTATCCCCCTCCCGTTCGAATCCCACCTCTCCACATACATTCATTCCAACAAAAAACCCGCATTAACATTCTAACGCGGGTTTCACTTTCTTATGGCGGAGGAGGTGGGATTCGAACCCACGGACGGTTGCCCGTCAACTGATTTCGAGTCAGCCCCGTTATGACCACTTCGATACTCCTCCGTATATAAGCTCAAATGATATGACAATACTCATTTCACTTGAGCAAAACTAACAAAAATTAGCGTAGCTTTTTAAAAAAATCCTTTAAAATCTGGGCGCATTCTTCTTCAAGAATCCCCGCCACAACCTCTACGCGATGATTCCAGCGATTAACGTCTAAGACATTCGTCACTGAACCGACGGCTCCACCCTTAAGATCAGCTGCTCCAAAAACAAGATTTTTCAAGCGAGCTTGAACAAGGGCTCCTGCACACATGGGGCAGGGCTCGAGGGTGACATAAAGCGTGGCTTCAGAAAGACGCCAAACTCCTAAGGCTTGGGTAGCCCTTTGTACGGCCAACACTTCGGCGTGTGCTGTGGGATCCTGCCTTAATTCCTTTTCATTATGGGCTTTGGCAATGACTTGATTATTATGCACAACTACCGCCCCGATCGGTACTTCCCCTTGCTCAAAGGCAAGCTGTGCTTCCTCAAGTGCTAAACTCATCCACTTTTGATGACTCATAGTACCTCAGTTTTCAATGGTGGCCCCGGGAGGACTCGAACCCCCGCAAGACAGGGTTTAGGAAACCCCCGCTCTATCCACCTGAGCTACGAGGCCAGAATTAGTAAAAAGGTTCGAAACTCGTGCCTCGAACCTCGAACATCGCTAAGTTGCGGAGGGAGTGGGATTCGCTCCGCTCGCTTCCCTCGCTATCACGCCGGGTCGGGAAAATGCTTCCAAAAGGCGCATTTTTTATCCCCCTCCCGTTCGAATCCTAATATTATGATGGCGGAGGGGGTGGGATTCGAACCCACGGCCCCTTGCGGAGTCACCGGTTTTCAAGACCGGCTCCTTAAACCACTCGGACACCCCTCCAGATGTGACGAAAGTTAGTATATCACAATTTTTTGACGGTGTAAATGTTCAATTTTGTGTAGTTCTATTTTGTTAGCCAATATACTCGACGCCCATATAGGGTTGAAGTACTTTGGGAACTCTAACCCGTCCATCAGCTTCTTGATAGTTCTCGAGAATGGCTGATACCGTACGGCCAATTGCTAAGCCGCTACCATTGAGGGTATGAAGGTACTCGGGCTTTGCTTTCGGTGCTCGACGGAAACGTATATTGGCCCGACGTGCTTGGAAATCTTCAAAATTACTACAAGAAGAAATCTCCCGATAGGTATTAAAGCTGGGCAGCCATACCTCTAAATCATAAGTCTTAGCAGAACTAAAGCCTAAATCTCCTGTGGAGAGCGCCATGACCCGATAAGGCAATTCCAACTCCTGGAGGATATTTTCCGCATCTTGGGTTAAGGCTTCTAGCTCCTCATAGGAATTCTCAGGCATAGCAAACTTCACCAATTCTACTTTGTTAAATTGATGTTGACGGATTAATCCCCGCGTGTCCCTACCTGCAGACCCGGCTTCAGCCCGGAAACAAGCGCTATAAGCGCAATGGTGAATGGGCAGCTGATCTCCCTCGAGGATTTCCTCTCGGTACATATTGGTCACCGGCACTTCTGCTGTCGGAATTAAGAAATATTCCGTCCCCGCCACCTTAAAGGCATCTTCCTCAAATTTAGGAAGCTGTCCGGTACCAATCATGGAATTACGATGGACCATATAGGGAGGAAGGACTTCCACATACCCTTTGGCAGTATGCCGATCCAGCATAAAATTAATTAGAGATCTTTCCAGCTTAGCCCCTAAGCCTTTATAAAAGGTAAAGCGAGCTCCTGTGACCTTCCCCGCTCTGGCGAAATCTAGAATATCCAGCTTTTCGCCAATTTCATAATGGGCCAGGGGTTGATAATCAAAATGTCCTGGAGTTCCCCAGGTACGCACTTGGACATTGGCGGATTCATCGCTACCTACCGGCACAGAGGCATGGGGAATATTTGGAATACCATAGAGTACGGTTTCCATATCATTTTCTATCTTCGTGAGTTGTTCCTCAAGATTCTTGATATCTTGACCAACTTCCCGCATTTCTAAAATGAGCTGTTCGGCATCTTCACCGCTCTTCTTCAGCCGTCCTACTTCTTCAGAGACAGTATTGCGTTTAGCCTTTAAAGTTTCCACATCAAAAAGAAGCTTACGTCGTTCCTCTTCTTGCTTTAAAAACTCGTCCAAGCTGACATTGGAATTTCGTTTTTGGAGCGCATCTTTTACTACCTCAGGGTTTGTGCGTACAAATTTTAGATCAAGCATCTGAAATCCTCCATATCTAAACACTTACTTTTAGATTTTGCCATTGACAATATCTAGAAAATAGCGGTAAACACGATCATCTGCACTGCTGTCAGGATGGAAGGCACTGGCTAACAGATTACCCTGTCTCACAAACACTATTTTACCATTATATTCTGATAAAATCCCTACATTCGGGGCAACTTCTTGGATATAATGCGACTCGTCAAAAGCTGCCTTCACCGGTTTTGTTCCCAAAGCAGGTATAGACAGATACGCATCGATCTTTCCCTCCATAGGTTCACCGGCGACAGCAACATCCATCAAGCCAAGTCTAATATTCCCTTGCTCCGGAGAACCTTTACTCATTAAAACCATTCCGGAGCATATTCCGTAGATAGGGAAATCTAGCCTGGCTAATTCCTTAATTCTTTCTCCTAATTCCTTTGGAAAAAGAATACTCTCCGGCAAGCTTTCGCTACCAACAATCATCAAGCCATGAATAGTATCACAATTCTCTCTTGTCCGAACCTCAATCACTTGAAAGTCTGAGTCTAAGCATGGCAGACAAGGATGAATAAAGGTTCTATCGAGAGACAACACCCCAATCCGCTTGTTCATGCATTTTCAGCCCCGTTCTTGTCTGTCTGGCAGTTTATACACTGAAATATTCAATCTTGCACCCTGGTCTTATATTATATTGTTATTCTTCGTTAGATTCTATTTCGGTTGCTTCTATTGTTGCTATTTCTTCATTTCCCATGTTTTCTAACTCTTCATCATCCTCTTTATTGGCGACTTTGGCGATGGAAACCACTTTGCTTTCGCCGGTTCGCATGGCCATAACGCCTTGGGCAGAACGTCCTTGCTTCGATATGCCGGTGACTTCTTGGCGAATAATAATACCATCATCGGTAATAATCATGAGGTCATCATCCGGTACAATCACTTTCAGTCCTACCAAGAGACCTGTTTTCTCTGTTAATCTCGAAGCGATGATACCCTTACCGCCCCTTCCTTGAACTCTATATTCTGAAGGATTGGTGCGTTTCGAGAAGCCATGCTCCGTCATGGATAGTATTTCCGCGTCTTCTTCATATATTACATCCATACTGACCACAGTATCTTCTTTGCCTAGAGAAATTCCTTTGACGCCATGAGCTGTGCGTCCCATCTGACGGACATCCGATTCTACGAAGCGAATACACAGACCCTTTTGAGTAGCCATGAGGATGTGTTCATCCGCTTTCGTTAAGCGGACGCCGATCAGTTCGTCATCCTCATGTAAGCTGATGGCGATTAGGCCATCTTTACGCGAGGAGTTGTATTCCCTTAACAAGGTTTTTTTCACGATACCATGCTTGGTAGCCATAAAGAGATGAAAATCTTCATCATATTCCCTTATCGATAATGCCGTGGTAATCTGTTCCTCGCTTGGGTTAATATTCAAGAGATTAACGATCGCTGTCCCTTTACCGGTGCGACCAGCTTCGGGTATTTCATAGGTTTTCAAACGATAGACCTTCCCACGGGTCGTAAAGAACAGAATATAATGATGTGTCGTGGTGGTAAAGAGATGTTCCACAAAATCCTCTTCACGGGTGGACATTCCTTGAACGCCTCGACCACCGCGGCGTTGGCTTTTATAGGTACTCAAGGGGATTCTCTTGATATAACCCCGATGAGACATGGTCACGACCACTTCCTCATCATCAATTAAATCTTCGATATCCATACGAGACACATCAATGGAAATTTCCGTGCGTCTTTCATCCCCAAATTTTTCTTTGACCTCTTGAAGCTCTTGCTTAATGATATCTAGGACCATTTGTTCCGACTCGAGAACAGCCTTTAAATAAGCAATGGTCTCTTGAAGTTTTTGATACTGTTCTTCGATCTTCTCCCGCTCTAACCCGGTGAGTCTCTTCAGACGCATATCCACAATCGCTTGAGATTGCTTATCACTAAGTCCAAAGCGTGACATCAATTTGTCTTTAGCATCTTGCTCATCAGCGGAAGTTCTAATAATACTTATGACTTCGTCAATATAATCTAAAGCAATTCTCAAGCCCTCTAAAATATGAGCTTCAGCTTCTGCCTTATTCAACTCAAAACGGGTTCTCCTGGTAATAACATCTTTTTGATGCTCAATAAAATAATGAATGATTTGCTTAAGGTTGAGTACTTTAGGTTGGCCATCCACTAAGGCTAAAAGATTAACTCCAAAGCTGTCTTCCATCTGGGTATGCTTATAGAGCTGATTGAGAAGGACCTGGGGGTTAACATCCCGGCGCAGTTCCATCACAACCCGCATGCCTGTACGGTCAGATTCATCGCGTAGGTCGGTGATCCCTTCGATCTTTTTCTCTCTTACCAACTCGGCAATTTTTTCTACAAGTCTGGCTTTATTGACCATGTAAGGAAGCTCGCTAACAATAATCCGCATTTTTCCGGACTTTTCCATTTCCTCAATATGGGCTTTAGCCCGTATTTTAAAACTTCCTTTACCGGTTTTGTAAGCAGAAATAATTCCTTCGGTTCCCATTATGGTTGCACCTGTCGGAAAATCAGGGCCTTTGATATAGGTCATCAGTTCTTTAATCTCAATATCGGGATTTTCCATCTGAGCTATCGTTCCATCAATCACTTCAACAAAATTATGGGGAGGAATATTGGTAGCCATTCCCACCGCGATTCCAGAGGAACCATTGACCAAAAGATTAGGAAATTTTGCTGGTAAAACCTTGGGTTCTTCTAGTCTCTCATCATAGTTGGGTTGAAAATCCACTGTATCCTTATCGATGTCAGCCAGCATATATTGCGTTATTTTAGACATTCTGGCCTCGGTATAACGCATAGCTGCCGCTGAGTCACCATCAACAGAGCCAAAATTACCATGTCCTTCGACTAAAGGATAACGAGTAGAAAAATCTTGGGCTAAGCGAACGACTGCATCATAAATGGAGCTATCACCATGGGGATGGAATTTTCCCATGCAATCTCCAACAAGCCTTGCGCATTTGCTGAAAGGCTTATTTGGGGTCATTCCTAACTCATGAAGTGTATAAATAATGCGCCTATGAACTGGCTTTAAGCCATCTCGTACATCGGGCAAAGCTCGGCTGACGATAACACTCATGGAATAATCAATAAATGATTTTCGAAGCTCCTCCGAGATTTCCCTCGGGAGAACTTTCCCTCCCTGGATTTCTTCAGTTGACATGTGCTATCCCCCCTTAAACATCCAGATTACGAACATATTTGGCATTTTCATGGATGAAATCACGCCTTGGTTCAACCTGATCTCCCATGAGAATCGTAAAGAGTTCATCTGCTTTAATAGCGTCATCCATGGTCACTTGCAGAATCGTCCTTTTCGCTGGGTCCATAGTGGTATCCCAAAGCTGGTCTGCGTTCATTTCCCCTAAACCTTTATAGCGTTGAATTTCTACTTTATCGCGGCCAATTTTATCTTGAATCTTTGCTAATTCTTCATCGCTATAGGCATAGTGAACATCCTTCCCTTTCTTTATCTTAAAGAGAGGAGGCTGGGCAATATAGACATAATTATTTTCGATCAAGGGTTTCATAAAACGGAAAAAGAAAGTGAGCAATAAGATTCTAATATGAGCACCATCCACATCCGCATCCGTCATAATCACGAGTTTATGATAACGTGCTTTGGTAATATCAAAATCCTCAGAGATCCCCGTACCCATAGCCGTAACCATAGCCCGAATCTCGGCATTACCTAAGATCCGATCCAAGCGAGCTTTCTCGACATTGAGAATTTTACCCCGTATAGGCAAAATAGCTTGGAAACGACGATCCCGGCCTGATTTTGCCGAACCACCGGCACTATCCCCTTCCACGATATACATTTCGCAGAGTTCCGCTTCCTTCCAAGAGCAGTCAGCCAATTTACCAGGTAAAGCGCTGACTTCTAGAGCACTTTTTCTCCGCGTTAGCTCTCTAGCCTTGCGTGCTGCTTCTCTGGCACGAGAAGCTTGCAGGGATTTTTCAATGACTTTCTTGCCTATCGCAGGGTTTTCTTCCAGAAAAACGGCTAAGCCTTCCCCTGTGATTGAATCAACAATTGATCTAATTTCTGAATTCCCTAGCTTGGTCTTCGTTTGCCCCTCAAATTGGGGTTCCGGCACTTTAACCGAAATCACAACCGTTAAACCTTCCCGGATATCTTCTCCGGTCAGATTAGACTCGTTGTCTTTAAGAATCTTATTCTTGCGGGAATAATCATTCACCACCCGAGTTAAAGCTGCCTTAAACCCGGATTCGTGAGTACCCCCTTCTTGTGTATGGATATTATTGGCATAAGAAAATAGATTTTCAATATAACCGTCATTATATTGCATACATATTTCAACTTGGACCCCATCCTTTTCCGCTTCAAAATAAATAGGTTCAGGATGAAGAACTTCTTTAGAACGGTTAATATATTTGACAAAGTCAAAGATACCACCGGTGTGGTAGTAAAGTTCTTTCTTGTCCTCTCTTTCATCAATGAGAGTAATCGCGACTTTCTTGTTCAAAAAAGAGAGCTCGCGCAAGCGATGCGCTAAAATATCAAATTGGAAGACGATCTCTTCAAAAATCTGCGGGTCGGGCGCAAAGGATATCTTTGTTCCTGTTCTTCCCTGTTCTGTTTCACCGATAACAGTAAGCTCGGATGTCGTTTTACCACGCATAAACTCCTGGTGATAAATCTTGCCATCCTTCATAACCTCAACATGTAACCAAGTAGACAAAGCATTAACAACGCTCATCCCCACGCCATGGAGTCCACCTGATACCTTGTAGGCACTGCCACTGAATTTTCCGCCGGCGTGAAGCACAGTTAAGGCAACTTCAACAGCTGGCTTACCAAGCTTTGGGTGTATATCCACCGGAATACCCCGTCCGTTATCTACCACAGATATGCTATTGTCTTCATGGATTTTTACTTCAATCGTATCGCAAAAGCCTGCTAATGCTTCATCAATACTGTTGTCAACAATTTCATACACTAAGTGATGTAATCCACGACTACTAGTAGAACCGATATACATGCCAGGACGTTTACGAACAGCTTCTAGCCCTTCAAGTACTTCAATCTGCCCTGCATTATAATCATCATTTGGCATATTTACCTTTAATTCAGCATTTTCTTGCAAAGCTGATCCCTCCCAATCATAATCCCTCATAATAAATAAAATGAATTAATTCTTATGTTTTTCAAAATATTTTTTTGATTAATTAAACAATTAACCTTTTAATTATACAACTTTTTTACGCTTTATACAAATATAGGATGATTAGGAAATCGAAGAAACCTCTCCTTAGTATTCAGGGAGGTTTCTTTTCAAATGCTTATTCTTCATATAAATCCTTTAAATTTGATCGCTTAAGTAAAGTGGTTGATGATATGGGTGAAAAAAAATTACCTTGATTCGTTATCACTAAGGATTTCTCTTTTCCGGGTTCGGAAATATAGTTTAAATTTTTACTCTTTTTGATGCCATTTAAAAATGTTACCGAGGTAGGATTTTGCATAGCAGATTCCAAATCCAATATTGCAATAATTCTATCTTGACTAATGAGTACATCTCCACCTAAGTGTAAAAACATCAATTAAACCTCCTAATCTGGCCATTTTCTACTTTCAGCATTAATGATGCTCTAGGGGTTAGGGTTTCCGCACTTGTTATGGTTATTATCGTCTGCTGTAAATTTTTTACATAATTTAATAAATAGTCTCTCCTTAATTCATCTAATTCAGACAGAACATCATCCAAAAGCAGCAAAGGATATTCACCTTTATTCTGACGAATAACCTCCAATTCAGCTAATTTGGTGCTTAGGACAATGGAGCGTTGCTGACCTTGTGATCCATAAAGACGTGCTGAACGATCATTTAATTTAAAGAGAATATCATCACGATGCGGCCCGACTAAAATCATTTTCCTTTCGATTTCCAGAGGTGTTTTTTCCTCCAAAAGCTTCGGAAAAATTTCTAAGGCTTCCATCAGATTCTCTTTGCCTAAAGAATGATACTCCATAGTAAGTCTTTCTCTACCTGAGGAAATTTGCCCGTAAATTTCCTGGCTTTTTTGGGAGAGTAAGGCTGTAAATTCCCAGCGATTCTTGATTATTTCCGAACCAATGCGGACCATTTGTTCATTCCATAATTCAAGCTGGCTCTTTATCCCATTTTGGCCGCGTTTGAGGAGAGCGTTCTTTTGCTGGATCACTTTGTTATAAGCATTAAGCAATTGTATATGCTTTGAATGATGCTGAGCAATATGTAAATCCAAGAAGCGTCTTCGTTCAGCGGGTCCTCCTTTGACCATCGCTAAATCATCAGGCGAAAAAAATACAACATTAATTGTGCCTACGTACTCAGATAATTTCCGGCAGGGAATTTGATTAATTTTGATAACTTTTCTTTTCTCTTTATAATGACTTTCTAAACGGAGCTTTCGCCTCTGAACAAGAAAATCTCCATAAAGGTGAAACTCATTTTCCCCCCAGCTCATCAACTCCTGTTCACGATGGACTCGATATGATTTTCCTGTCAATAGATAGTAGATTCCTTCCAGGATATTGGTCTTGCCTTGGCCATTTTCTCCTTGGAGGATGTTCAATCCGGATTGAAAACGAACCTCTTGATCCAGATAATTTCGAAAAAACTTTAGATATAGCCATTGTATTTCCATTTTGCAGCCAGCTTAAGAGGTGCGTACAGGTAAAGCGAGGTAAAGATAGTCTGGATCATCCACAGGTCGAATAATACCGGGGCTATAGGGCCCGGATAATTCAAAAATAATCTCTTCTGAGTCGATAATTTTAAGAACATCTAATAAAAATTTGGAATTAAAGGCGATCTTGACGTCATTACCTTCTTTGCGAATTTCCATTTGCTCGGAAATCTTTCCCAAGTCAGAGGTTTGATCAATGGATAAATGTTCCGTGTCGATGGTCAACTTGATAATGCTCGCATGACTACCATCCCGCGCTAACAAAGAAGCCCTTTCTACTGATTCTTGGAATAGCTTAGTTGGAAGTATAATCTTCGTCTGGCAGGATTGAGGAATGACTTGTTTATAATTTGGAAATTGCCCTTCAATTAAGCGAGAGAGAAGATAAACAGAGCCAAACTGAAAAACGATTTGGGATGGATTGAAACGAATAAGCAAATTTTCATCTTCATCTTTAAGTAAGCGATAGATTTCTCCTAAGGTCTTGGCTGGAATAATCCCTTGAAACTTAAATTTATCGGAGTTAGTGATTTCCGCAAATCGATAAGCTAAACGATGGGTATCGGTAGCAATTAATCGAATTGTATTATCTTCTATCTGCAAAAGACAGCCTGTAAAGACAGGACGGCTTTCTTCAGTTGAGCAGGTAAAGATTGTTTGCTTAATCATCGTTTTAAAAAGGGATACAGGTAAAGTGAATGTTTCTGCATCTAAGAGATCCGGTAATAAAGGAAACTCTTCTGGGTCATATCCTCTCAGGGATAAATCCGATTCATAATATCTAATAGTAAGAACATCATTTTCTAATTCTAAAACGATGGCAGCATCAGGCAGTTTGCGAACAAGATCAGAGAAAATTCGGGAGGGCAGAACGACGACCCCTTCTTCTTCAACTTGGGCAGGAACTACACAACGAATGCCAATTTCTAAATCAGTGGCTTCAAATATTAATGACTGTCCTTCTGCTTTAATCATGATACCTTGTAAAACAGGTAAGGTATTTTTATTTGAAACCGCTTTTTGGACAGTATTTACACCTGTCAATAAGGAATCCTTTGAACAATAAACTTTCATTAGGCAGCCTCCTATAAATAACTTGGCAACAACAAAACTTTTAGGAATATTTTAAGGGGAATAATAATAAGATATTAATTTAGTAGTATAAGTAGTATAGCTTGTCTCTATGTGGATAATTGGCTTAAGCCCTTGGGAGAGTATGTTTTAAAAAGAGTAAAAACATGTGAATTAATTCGGAATTTTATCCACATGTTAACATCCTCAATTATTTATAAATTTTATCCCAGCTTTACTGACATGTTATTCACATTATTATACCACATTAGGTGCTTTGAATGATTTTAATAATTTCATTGATTTTCCGATCAAACATTTGATCATTGCGGCGTGCTTCCGAAATTTTATCATGAGCGTGAAGGACTGTGGTATGATCTCTTCCGCCAAATTCATCCCCTATTCTCGGTAAAGAGCTATCGGTGAGTTCTCTAGATAAGTACATAGCAATTTGACGTGGAAAAGCAACTGCCCTTGTCCTCTTTTTCGCTTTAAATTCTGATAAAGAAAGATGATAGTAATCAGATACCGCTTGCTGAATTTTTTCTATGGTTATTTCCTTGGGTACATTAACAGGAATAATATCTTTCAATGCTTCGGTAGCAGTTTCAATCGTAATGGGATTAGAGGTGAGAGAACCAAAAGCCATAACGCGAATTAATGCTCCCTCGAGTTCCCTTATGTTGGAGTGGATTTTATCAGCAATATAAACCATCACTTCGTTAGCCACTTGTAAATTCTCTAATTTAGCTTTTTTACGGAGAATAGCGACTCGAGTTTCTAAATCTGGTGGTTGGATGTCTGTAATTAGACCCCATTCGAAGCGGGAGCGCAAACGGTCCTCTAAGGTAGGAATTTCTTTAGGAGGACGATCAGATGAAATGATGATTTGTTTGTTTGCGTCATGAAGGGCATTAAACGTATGGAAAAACTCTTCCTGGGTACCCTCTTTACCTGCAAGAAACTGAATATCGTCAATAAGTAATATATCCACATTTCGATAATGGTTACGGAACTCAATAGGATTCTGATCCCGGATCGATTCAATAAGTTCGTTGGTAAATTTTTCACTGGAGACATAAAGCACGCGTGTACCGGGGGAGCGCTGAATAACAGCGTTACCAATAGCATGCATCAAGTGGGTTTTGCCTAATCCAACCCCTCCATAAATAAATAAGGGGTTATAGGCAAGTGCTGGAGATTCAGCTACGGCTAAAGCTGCAGCATGGGCAAAGCGGTTACTGTTACCAATGACGAAGGTATCAAAGGTATATTTAGAATTTAAGGTCCGATTAGGGGGAGATTCCTCTTTGGTATCGGTCGAAGATATAAATACATCTTCTTTCTGATGTGCATCCTCTTGTTGCTGAGTAATAATAAAGCGCAGATTCATGGATTGGCCAAGGATCGATTGAACTGTAGAGCGAATCAAAGGGGAATAGCGACTCTCCAGCCAATCCTTCGCAAATTCATTGGGTACACTCACAATAAGTGTATCTCCCTCAATGTCGAGAAGGTGTGTCGAACTAAGCCAAGTCTCAAAGCTGGGTTTAGAGAGTTCAGTTTCTAATTTTGCTAGGGTTTCTTTCCAGAGAACATGAAGAGTACGGGGTGGCATTTTGTGATCCTCCCTTGTCGAATAAAAGTAGAAAATATGACAATAAAAAAGTTATACACAAACTTATACACATTTGTGGATAACTTAATAAAATTTTTGCTGTGAATAATATATTTGCATAAATACTGCTCATGTAAAGAGGGTGTAAAAATATAATACCAAGTTTCGAGGGGGTTATCAACAGGAAGTTGGTCCTAAAAATATTTTATTCACAGGTGGATAACTTTTTCTACCCAGAGGTTATCCACACAGTATTTAATAATGTCTGCTTGACAGAGCTAAAAAACTTAGAGTATAATCTCAAGAGATATGCAATTTTTAGTGGTTTTTTCCCTTTCAAAGGAGGTGCAATAAAAGTTATGAAACGTACTTGGCAACCGAAAAATCGTCGCCATCAGAGAGTACATGGTTTTTTAAGCAGAATGAGTAGCTCAACCGGTAGAAACGTGCTTAAACGCCGTCGTGCTAAAGGGCGGAAGAAATTATCAGCTTAAGGCCGCAATCTTGTGGCCTTTTTCATGCTATTGAAAAGAAAAATATTTACTTTTTTTAGTATGGGGTATTTTATTTCATCTTTATTTATAGAATAGGTTTATTCTAAGGTAGAGTGAGGAAAACTAAGTAAGATTAGGTAATACTACGACAATTGTGATTGTGGAGGAGCCATGTTACAGAGAAATCTTAGATTGCGTCAAAAATCTCTTTTCAAAAAGGTTTTTGCACAAAGAAAAAGTTTCTCTGGAAAGTATGTTGTCGTTTATGTGGCAGAGGGTCCCTCAAAGTTCGGATTCATTGCCTCTAAAAAAGTCGGTAATGCTGTGGTTCGTAATCGGGCCAAGCGTTTAATGAGAGAAGTCATTCGGCGCCATCTTCTAGAGATTAAAGAAAATACTCAAATTATTTGTATTGCTCGTTCTTCTATTAAAGGAGTTTCTTATTCAGAAGTAGAAAATAGTCTTGTAAAAAGCTTATATAGAGCAAAAGCTATCAAGGGTGTGGAGCTAGGTTAATTGTTCCATAGGATGGGATTAGTATGAAAGCTATTTTGGTTGGATTAATTCGGTTTTATCAACGATTTATTTCTCCTCTAAAACGGCCATCTTGCCGCTTTTATCCGACATGCTCAGAATATTCTATTCAGGCTCTACAGAAATACGGGGTTATCAAAGGAAGCTGGAAATCCCTTGTGAGGATTTCTAAATGCCACCCCTTTCACCCTGGCGGTTATGATCCGGTATAAGGAGGGTTCTTGTGAGTACTTTTGTTGAATGGATGACTATATTATTGAAGTGGTTATATAGTCTAACTGATATGGTGGGATTAGCTAGTTATGGTCTAGCTATTATACTTCTAACCATAATCATAAAAACTGTCATCTTCCCCTTGACCTGGAAGCAAATGAAATCTATGAGAAAAACCGTTGAGATTCAGCCAAAGCTTCAAGAACTTCAAAAGAAGTATAAAGGAAAGCCAGAGAAACTGAATCAAGAAACCATGGCTTTGTATAAAGAGCATAATGTGAACCCAGCAGGTGGTTGTCTACCCTTGATTGTCCAGCTGCCAATTTTCTGGGCCTTGTATCAGACTCTTTTTAAGTTTGGCAACTACATTTCGGATCCAAGTCAAGCGATGTTCCTAGGATTTGATATCACCGCGACTGGAAATATAGTTTTTGCCGTCCTGGCAGGGGCAACCACTTTTTTGCAGACAAAGCTTACTACCGCGACCAATCCAACTATGAATGCTGATAAAGGTGGCAAACCTGATCCGACTCAATCAACTCAAAAAATGATGCTCTATTTTATGCCATTTTTTATGGCCTATATCGGTTGGACTGTTCCTGCTGGACTGGCGTTGTACTTCTTAACAATGAATATTGTTTCGATATTTCAACAGCTTTATATCAATCGCAGACTTGATAAAGAAAAGTTAGATGCTGCTGCTTCATAAGCTTGGTGGCAACCTAGGTAAGTTTGCTTGACTGAGGGAGGGTATCCATGAGATTTGCTGAGAAAACCGGTAAAACTGTCGATGAGGCCATCAGTGCTTGTCTCGCTGAATTAGGGGTAGATCGAGATCGAGTAAAGATCGAGGTTCTAGAGGAGCCTACAAAAAAAGGACTTTTTGGTTTACTAGGAACCACCCAAGCGAAAGTGCGGGTTACATATGAGGATTCACCAGGTGAAATAGCTAGTGTCTTTCTTAAGGATGTATGCGACTCCATGGGAGTTAGTGCTGAATTTAATTGGTCACAGACGACGGGTCAGCATTGGCTTGTTAATATCACTGGAGAAGAGCTCGGTATATTAATTGGCCGCCGTGGAGATACTCTAGAAGCTCTCCAATACTTAACCAATCTTGCTGTTTCTAAACAGCTTTCTGAGAAAGTACGGATTATCGTGGATGTGGAAGGATATCGTCAACGGCGCGAAGAGACTTTAGTCCGTTTGGCGAAGCGACTTTCCGATAAGGTAAAGCGTACAGGAACACGAGTGGTTCTCGAACCTATGAATCCTCATGAGAGAAGGATTATTCATACAGCATTGCAAGAAGAAACTCACATCTCGACTTTTAGTGAAGGTGAAGAGCCCAATCGTAAAGTAGTCATTTCTTTAAAACGGACCAAAGAGAATTTCTGAGGGGTGAGAGGTACCCCTCTTTTTTTTTAATGTGTCGTAATTTTATTCAATACCAGTAAAATAGGATGGAAGTGGAGCGAATCCCATGGATGATACGATTATTGCATTAGCGACAGCCTTAGGTGAGGGAAGTATCCATATCATAAGAATGAGTGGACCTCAGTCCCAAGGAATTATAGATAGTACCTTTGTTCCTCGTCACAGAGAACGCTGGCAAGAGAATAAAAACTATACCTTGCATATCGGTCATTTTTATGGAGGAGATAAAATCCTTGATGAAGTCCTTGTGGGCAGAATGTTAGCTCCTAGCTCTTATACTGGAGAAGATGTTTACGAAATTAATTGTCATGGTGGCTTATTTGTGGCCGAACGGATAATGGAAGAATGTCTTCGCAAGGGTGCACGTTTAGCGGAAGCTGGAGAATTTACAAAACGTGCTTTTCTAAACGGTAAGCTCGACTTGATTCAAGCTGAGGCTATTGTGGACTTGATTGGTGCAAAAACTGATATTTCCGCAGATCTCGCTCTGAATCAGATGAGTGGTCAGCTCTCGGAGAAGATTTCGGTACTGCGCGAACAGGTCTTAGAAACCCTCGCTTTCATTGAAGCAGGTATCGATTTTCCTGAAGACGGTGTAGAAAGTCTGGATCGAGATGCTCTTCTTCAGAGAATTGAACTTGGGCTTCGACATGCTCAGGATTTGTTCAATGGCAGCAGAACCGGGAGAATTCTGCGTGAAGGATTGATAACAGTCATCGTTGGACAGCCTAATGTCGGTAAATCCAGCTTATTGAACGCTCTTATGGGCGAAGATAGAGCTATCGTTACCGATGTCCCCGGGACGACCCGGGATGAAATCCGCGAATCCGTGAATGTGGGTGGTATCGTTTTACAGTTAGTTGATACTGCCGGCATCAGGGAAAGCGACGACCTAGTAGAAAAACTCGGCATTGAGCGCTCATGGAAGGCCATGGCAAGAGCAGACCTTATTCTACTCTTGGTTCAGGCTGGTGAAAAGCTCACCGGGGAAGAGCTTGAGATACTAAAAAGATACCCTAAGAATACGATTGTCCTGGTTAATAAACTTGATCTTCTAGAAGGTGTGGATCTACCAGGGGATACCTTACCGGCGGAACCTCGACCTGGGGTGTGGATTCCCTTTTCAGTTAAAGAAGACATCGGTTTTGCCGAATTAGAAGCGGAAATCAAGAGGCGCGTCTATGAGGGCAACGAGGAAAGGGTTAAGGAACCCTTACTTTCGAATATTCGGCAAATCTCTGCTTTGGAGAGGGCAACTCTTGCTTTAACAAGTGGCCAAGAGTCCGTGCAGAAAGGATTGCCCTGGGATATCGTTTCCATTGATATTCGTCAAGCACTGCAAGAAATTTCGCAAATGACGGGGGATACTCTTCAGGAGTCCTTGCTTGATGATATCTTTTCAAGATTTTGTATAGGAAAGTAGGAGAAACAGTGGAGTACTTTGCTGGAAAATATGATGTTATTGTGGTTGGGGCTGGACATGCCGGTTGTGAGGCGGCTTTGGCTTCCGCACGCATGGGATGCCAGACCTTGCTGATGACCTTAAGCATTGACACGATTGCTCATATGCCCTGTAATCCTTCTTTAGGAGGACCAGCTAAGGGACATCTGGTTCGGGAAATTGATGCCTTGGGTGGGCAAATGGCCATCACCGCTGACGAAACCTCTATTCAGGCGAGGATGTTGAATACAGGAAAAGGTCCCGCTGTTCACGCTTTGCGGATACAATCAGATAAACAAGCATACCACCTCCATATGCAAAATGTTCTTATGGAGCAAGAAAATTTAACCCTGCTTCAGGGTATGGTTGAGCAGATTAAAACGGCCCATGGTCAAGTTTGCGGTGTCGTAACGCGGACGGGGGCTTTTTTCGAAGCGCCGACGGTCGTCTTGACGAGTGGTACTTATTTACGTGGGCGGATTATTATTGGCGATGCCATGTATGAAGGCGGACCTAATGGACAGGAAACAGCGCAAAATCTTTCCGGGGCTTTAACTAAACTCGGACTGGAGCTGGGGCGATTTAAAACCGGCACCCCGCCACGGATCAATAAACGGTTTGTCGATTTTTCTAAATTCACTGTTCAGCCTGGGGATAGCACCCCTTGGCGATATTCCTTTCTGCCGACCCAAAGTATGTACTGGCAAAGGGATACAGACAAGCAGATCCCCTGTTGGTTAGGCTATACAACTCCGGAGACGCATGCAATCATTCAAAAAAATCTTCATCGAGCCCCTCTTTACTCTGGAAAAATCGAAGGCATTGGCCCTCGTTATTGCCCTTCCATTGAAGATAAGATAGTACGGTTTGCTGATCGTCCATCCCATCAGATTTTTCTCGAGCCGGAAGGTTGGGACAGTGATGAGCTTTATATCGCCGGTTTATCCACCAGTATGCCTGAGGAAGTTCAATATGAGATATTGCAAAGTATACCTGGATTAGAGAAGGCCATGTTGCTTCGCCCAGGCTACGCCATTGAATATGATTACGTCAAGCCCCATCAGCTTTCTCTGAGTTTGGAAGTACGCAAGCTCCCGGGTTTGTTCACTGCGGGTCAACTCAATGGCACTTCAGGCTACGAAGAAGCTGCTGCCCAAGGCTTATTGGCTGGAATTAATGCAGCTCAGCGAGTCAAAGGTAAAGATCCTTTTATTGTGCGACGTTCGGAAGGGTATTTAGGGGTGCTGATTGATGACCTAGTCAATAAGGGGGTGAAAGAACCTTATCGCCTTCTCACCTCACGGGCTGAATATCGCTTAATTCTCCGGCAAGATAATGCGGATCTTCGTTTAACACCACGGGGAAGAGAAATCGGTCTCGTTGATGACCAGCGTTGGGAGATCTTTCAGAAGAAAAAGGATTCGCTCACTGAGATACATGCCTTATGGAGAGGAACGACCTTTTCTCCGCTTAATGAACAATTGATCGAGATCTTGGCAGCAGCCGGTTCTACCCCGGTCCATGGTGGGATAACTGCAGAAGAACTGATGAGAAGACCGGAGATAACAATTAACGAGATGAAGCAACTCTTACCCCAATTAGCGGAATATGAGGAAGAGGCACTGCTAGAAGCGGGTATCGAAATCAAATACACCGGATATATCGAAAAACAACTCTTAGAGATTGAACGATTGGCAAAGATGGAAGAGCGATTGATACCCGAGGTCATTATATATGATCAAATTAAGGGTTTATCCACTGAAGGAAGACAACGACTTAAGGAAGTATCCCCGACGAATATGGGTCAAGCATCGCGAATTACCGGAGTCACCCCGGCAGATATTTCGGTTATGCTTGTTTATTTGGAACAGCGCCGCAGAGGAGGACATGTTGATGCAACCTGAGCATAAAGATCTTCTTCGCCAGCTCTCCTTGGCAAGGTTGAATCTTCATATAGCGGACGATCAACTGGAGAAGTTTTCGGTTTATGCAGATCGTTTAGTCGAGTGGAATCAAAAAGTAAACCTGACAAGTATTACGGATCCCGAAGAAATTATTCTTAAGCATTTTATTGATTCCCTTTCTTTAATACCCTTAGTAACTGGTGAGAAAATGGCAGATATTGGAACAGGTGCAGGATTTCCTGGTCTGCCTATTAAGATCATGTTGCCTCAGCTTAAGGTGTATCTTGTTGATTCTCTGGCTAAACGACTGGAATTCTTGAATGTCGTCCTTAATGAGTTAAACATTCAAGATGCAGAGACGGTCCATTCCCGTGCCGAAGACTTTGCCCGTAATCCTATTTATCGGGAGACCTTTGATTGTGTGACCTCTCGGGCTGTTGCTCGCTTACCTGTATTGCTTGAATATGCAATCCCACTTTTGAAAAAAGGAGGGGTTTTCTTAGCAGCTAAGGGACCTCAGGTCGACGAGGAAATACCCGAGGCAAAGAAAGCTGCGGAGATATTCGGTGCTGAGATAAAAGATATCCGAAGATTTAGCTTGGGTGAGGAAGCAGAGCACCGCGCCGTTGTTGTTATTGAGAAGATATCGCCAACGCCTAAGGCATACCCGCGCAAAGCGGGCACACCGGCAAAGAAGCCATTAATTTAATATTTTTAAAGCGTCCCCAATGAACTGAACCAATGGTTTATTGGGGACGCTTTTTTATTTTACTTAGGAAACGAATGACAAACACTTTAATTATTATGCTTTTCCTTGCCTTTTCAGTTCAAAGTCTCTAGTTTTCTTGAGGATGATTTGATACTATAAAAAGGTGGTGTTTAAACACCGGACTAATCCGCCTATTTTCTCCGTCCCTATAGACGGTGGGTGGTTAAGTCAATAGCTTAGTTCTAGATAGACACTCTTAGGAAAGAGTAAGCTTGATAGATTGAGAGAGGAGGTTACTGTATGGCTAGAATAATTGCAATTGCTAATCAAAAAGGTGGAGTTGCTAAAACGACAACAGCTGTTAACTTGAGTGCATGTCTTGTTGAACATGGCAAACGGGTTTTGCTTCTTGATCTAGACCCTCAAGGAAATGCCTCAAGCGGATGTGGAATAAATAAGAATAAGCTTGAGGAAAGTATCTATGATGTACTTATTAATGAAGTTCCTCTAGAGAATATCATCATGAAAACTGAAATACCAGGTTTAATGATTGCTCCTGCCAAAATTGAGCTTGCCGGTGCCGAAATTGAGCTGGTTGGTCTAGTAAAAAGAGAAGAAAAGCTTTCTTCTGCTTTGACGAAAGTAAAAGACGACTATGATTTCATTTTTATTGATTGCCCTCCTTCTTTAGGACTTCTTACCCTTAATGCTTTGACTGCTGCTACAGACGTACTTATTCCGGTTCAATGTGAATATTATGCACTTGAAGGCTTAACCTTGCTTATGGATACGATCCACCGGGTGAAACGCAACCTCAACCCCAATCTGAATATTTTAGGTGCATTGCTTACTATGTTCGACGCACGAACAAATCTTGGTATTCAGGTAGTTGATGAAGTGAAGAAGTATTTTAAGCAGAAAGTTTTCTCGACCATTATTCCTAGAAATGTTCGTTTAGGAGAAGCACCTAGTCATGGAAAACCAATTGTTCTTTATGATTCACGATCTCGTGGGGCCGAGGTTTATCGGGATCTTGCGGAGGAGGTATTAGAACGTGTCTAAAAAGGCTTTGGGACGTGGCTTAGAAGCTTTAATTGGTGCTGAGCCTATGGAAAATGAAAGTAGTAGCAGAGAAATAGAGCTGGAAAAAATCAAACCGAATCCTGATCAACCGCGAAAAGGCTTTGACCAAGAGGGATTGGAAGAACTAGCAGCTTCCTTAAAGGTCCATGGCTTGCTCCAGCCTATTTTAGTTCAAGCTAGAGATGATGAGTATATTATTATTGCGGGGGAAAGACGATTTCGTGCGGCAAAGCTAGCCGGACTTAGTAAAATTCCCTGCCTCATCCAATCGGGAAGTGAACAGGAGCTCGCTGAAAAGGCTTTAATTGAAAATATCCAAAGATCTGATCTATCACCAGTAGAAGAAGGAATGGCCTATGCTCGACTAATTCAAGAGTATGGATTGACACAAGAGCAAGTAGCTGAACGCGTTGGCAAGGGTCGACCGACTATTGCGAATCTACTCCGCGTTATTCAGTTGCCAGAGCCAATATTGAGATTGATCCAAGAAAGTAAGTTAAGTCTCGGCCACGCCAAAGTATTATTAGGGCTTAAAGACACCTCGCTGCAAGTTTTATTGGCACAGAAAGTCGCAAAGGACAATTTGCCAGTCAGAGAATTAGAGAACTTAATCCTAAAGTATACAGATCAAATAGAATCACCTAAACCCCCCAAGAAAATCCCTCCTGTTTTTAATCAGATCGAAGACAAATTGAGATCATCCTTCCAAACCAAAGTCAAGTTAAAGGGAAAACCTGAACGAGGGAAAATTGAGATAGAATACTTTTCTGAAGAAGAGTTTAACCGACTATTAGAGTTATGGCATATTCGAGTTGATTAAAAATGTTCCACGTGGAACATTTTTGTTTTACAGATCAGAATGGATTAGATAATTTGCTTCGCTGCATTTCAATGTTTTCTGGATAGCAATGATTGAATTTTGATCTGCCTTAGGATATAATCCTAATATTGTTTATTGATGGGGAATGTTCCACGTGGAACATTTGATGCATTCTGATTAGCCATCGCGTTATTCGCTTCGTGATTTTACAAAGTCATCAAAAGCATACAATGTAATATTTCGGAGCTGAGAGTTGAAGGCTTGCTAATAGTTATGCTTCAAGAGAATACTCTAAAATTGACAGTGCGACAGAAATGCTAGGAAGTTACTAAAGAAATAGAAAGAAACAATGTTCCACGTGGAACATTGTTGAACTTTGTAGTAAGGGTGATGGTCTGTGCTCGGAACGATTGTGAACTCATTGGCAATTATAATTGGTGCAATAGTAGGGATTCTCTTTGGTAAGGCTTTGCCGGAGAAAATTAAGAGAACAGTGACTCAAGGGATTGGTCTAGCGGTAATACTTATCGGTTTGAGTATGGCTTTAGAAACTCAAAATCCAATAGTCGTTATTGCTAGTCTTGTTTTGGGTGGAATCCTTGGCGAGTGGATCGATATCGAGCTGAGGCTCCAGCACTTAGGATTGTGGTTAGAAAGAAAATTTGCTAAAGGCGGGGCCGGAGGTAATTTCACTAAAGGATTTGTTTCTTCGAGCCTCATGTTTTGCGTGGGGGCAATGGCCATTATGGGGGCCTTAGAAAGTGGTCTCAAAGGAGTGCATGATATTCTCTACGCAAAATCCATGCTCGATGGGATTTCATCTATTGTTTTAGCATCATCGATGGGGATTGGGGTCCTAGTGTCTGCGATACCTGTGTTTTTATATCAAGGGGGAATAACGGTGTCTGCAGGGCTCCTTCAGAGCATGCTCTCCGAAGCGGTTATAGCTGAGATGAGTGCAACTGGTGGATTGCTAATTGTCGGAATAGGGCTGACTTTACTTGAAATTAAAGAAATTAAAGTGGGTAATCTATTACCAGGAATATTTGTTGCTATTCCTTTGACTTTGTTTTTTGCACAAGTAATGTAGAACAGATTTAGGTAATGAATTGATTGAGGGGGAGACTATGAATTTAGAACAAATCATGCCACTGTCCTATTGGGCTATAGCAGTTGTGGGGTTCCTATGCCTTATTGAGTTAATATCGATTCTTATGTTGAATAGTAAAATGAAGAAGTTTCAGAAGGCATATCTCGCATTACAAACCTTCGTAGAGGGTAGCTCCTTGGATCAGGAGCTTAGAGCCTATCGCGAAGAGGTAAAAGATAATAAAGCAGATATCAAACAAATTCAGGAGAGAGTAGACCGAACAGAAAAGAAACTTCGGGTATCCATAGATCGTGCAGAATTGGTCCGCTTCAGTGCTTTTGAGAATATGGGTAGCGATTTGAGCTTTTCCTTGGCGCTCCTCAACCAGGAAGCGAATGGTGTTGTCATTTCTTCGATTAACAATCGCGATGAATCAAGAGTCTATGCCAAACCGATCGTTCAAGGTGAATCAACATACCATCTTTCAGAAGAAGAGAAGTTGGCTATAAGTAAGACTAAAGATAGTGTAAAAGTATAAGCTGGACATCAACTGGCATAATGTGTATGAGCATGAGATGAGTGTAAATAGTGGTAATTAGTTTAAATAAAAATACTGATCTAAGTACAAATACTAATAAAACTACTAAAAATTGAATAGACAACAAAAATGGGAGACGATCGCTACTGACAAAAGTAGGTGATCATCTCCCTTTATATTAGAAAAGAGATCATACAATGCACAATTAAAGATGAAGTAACATGAGGTGGTTAAGAAACTCTCGTCTTAATATAGGCATTAGCCAATAGATCACTAAGTGCCTCAGACATCTTCCAGACTAGCCCGAGCCGTGTATTTTGTAAAACCATGTACTCCATAAAACCACCAACATTAACAATCCCGGTTAAGTGAACTTCGCCAACGGCTGGGAGCTCTTTATGAACTCCAGCACCTGGTTTAAGCGGTCCATTTGCAAGAGTAATATTGCCAACAGAGTCCATCTTGCCTAGGCAAGCATCAATAGCGACAATAAAGGGGTTATGATAAGTACTTTGGATGTATTGAATATTCTCGGCTAAGTTTGTGGCATGCACAGGCTGTTCTAAGGTGCCTAGAACAGTGAGTTTAGGCAAGCCTAAGCGGCTGAGATAGGTTCCAGTAAGTGGACCAAGGGCATCTCCGGTAGAACGGTCGGTACCGATGCATAAGATAACTAATGGACGGTGGCGTTCCTCATAGAGAACATCGATGAGCCTAGCCTCCATTTTTTGTGTCCCAATTTTATCATCAAAATGTGTTTTGAATTTATGAGATTCTGTAAAAACAGAAAGAATACTCATCAACAAACCTCCCGCTAAATAAAAAGATAGTCTCCACTAAATTCTTCCCCGAAAAAAGGGAATTTATGCATGGGACAAAAGAAGAGACCATATGCATGAGGCAGGGGGGAGTATTCATGCACATAAAAATAATTTTTCAAGTTGCAGCAACCTATGTCGGTGCAGTGATGGGTGCTGGCTTTGCATCCGGACAAGAAATACAGCAATTCTTTGCGAACTTTGGTGGTAGTGGACTATTGGGAATTTTAATTAGCACAGTGCTTTTCTCACTTCTAGGCTGGATTATGATCGATCTCCAAAGGCGGTGGCGGGTATCCTCCTATATGGAGTTTTTTGCGCGGCTTTTTGGGAAGACCTGGGGAGCGCGTATGGATGTTGTGATTAGTCTGCTTTTATTCATTGGCATGACGGCAATGATGTCAGGGGCGGGGGCAGTGTTTCAACAGTACTTTGAACTATCCCCTTGGGTAGGAATATTCCTGACTGCCTTAGTGATCACTATTGCTTTATGGTTTAGGAGCGAAGGTATTCTTTGGATTAATTCAGCGTTAATACCCCTCAAATTTATTTTTTGTCTGGGAATAGCTCTTTGGGCCATACTCTTTGCAGAAGGAATTAAGGGTGTTGATGTTGAAATCGTAGCGAATCCTATGATTCAAAACTGGGTGTTTTCAGGGATCCTTTATGTCTCATTCAATTTGACTTTAGCCATGGTCGTCTTTGCTTCTCTAGGAAAAGAAATACAAAAGCCAGGAGCACGCATTGGTGCAGTTTTTGGTGGCATAGCCCTAGGTGTCTTTGCTCTAGTCATCTGTATGGCACTCCTAAGATTTCCGGAGGTTAGAGGCTATGAAATTCCCATGGTCGCCGTTGCCGGTAGGTTAGGAGCTTGGGCGGGATTTTTCTATGTAGTTGTTTTATGGTTAGCCATGTTGACGGCCGCCATCGGGAATGGCTTTAGCCTCGTCAATCATATGGAAAAAAGATACGGATTCAATTATCAATATTCCATAATTTCCCTATTGTTGCTTGTCATTCCCCTTTCCAGCGTTCAATTCTCCTTTATCGTCAAGACAATCTATCCTCTTTTCGGTTATTTGGGTTTAATATTTATCCCTGTGCTGATTTGGAAGTATAGAAAAACATAACATCTCCCTTGTTCAAAGGCATTATTTGGGATAATATAGAGACAACTTATGTGGTGACAAGGAGGACGAGTTGTCAATAAGTCCATGCACAAGCTACAAGGAAGGCAAGGAGTGATGAGGTGCACGAGATGTCTTTGATGGGTGGAGTATTCGAGGTCATAGAAAGGACTTTGGCTCAACATCAGGTAAAAAAAGTGACATTAGTGAAGTTGAAAATAGGGAAACTCACCAACGCTGAGCCGGAGGCCCTCCAGATGGCTTTTGAGGCGTATGCTAAGGGAACGGTCAGTGAGGGGGCGGAGCTTCAGATCGAGTTGATACCTGTCAAGGGTCGCTGTAAAGGCTGTGGCGATGAATTTCTGGTAGCCGGCCTTTTATTTGCTTGTCCAACCTGCCAGCATATCGGTATTGACATCATCGAAGGAGAAGAATTGCTTCTGGAAAGTTTGGAGGTTGAAGAATGAGTTCGCAACGTGAGATCGCAGTGATGGCAAATTTGCTACAGAATAATGATATTCATGCAGAGATCAATCGTAAGCATTTTCAGAAGAATAATTGCTTAGCGATTAATATTATAGGTTCCCCTGGAGCAGGAAAAACAACACTCTTAGAGCGTACACTCTCTAACTTGAAGGAAAACCATCAGGTGGCCGTCATTGAGGGAGATATTTTTACAAGCAAGGATGCAGACCGGATCGCCCAACATGATATTCCTGTGATACAGATTAACACCGGTGGTGGATGTCATTTGGATTCTAAAATGGTCGAAAGAGTTCTGCCGGAGTTCCAATGGGGTCAACTGGATCTGATGATTATTGAGAATGTAGGAAATTTAGTATGCCCAGCTGATTTTGATTTGGGGGAAGATTTTAAGGTCGTAGTCCTCAGCGTAGTGGAGGGGGATGATAAGCCTTCAAAATACCCGGTCATCTTCCGCAGTTCCAAAGTTGCTATCTTAAACAAAATGGATTTGCTTGCTTTGGTTGAGACAGACCTTAATGTCATGAAGGAGGACATCCTGAAGATTAATCCAGAGATAGTTATCTTTGAGGTGTCTTGTCGTACCGGGGAGGGGCTTCAAGAATGGGTAGAGTGGCTCGATGAGCAAATACGGCAGACAAAGGGTAATAACCCATGAGTAATAGCTATTTTCAACAAGGATTAGACCATCTGGAGGCTGGACGCCTTCATGAAGCCGAAGAGGACTTCTTGCGCTATTTAGAGCAGTGTCCGGAAGATGCGATGGGTCATAATAAGCTAGGCGTGGTTTATGGTAGGTTTCACGACTTTACACGTGCCAAAGCGTGTTTTCAGAAAGCCATCGAATTAGACGAGCAATGTAACCATGCTTGGAACAACTTGGGTAATATTGCTCGACAGAATGGAGAGATAGAGCAAGCCATTCACTATTATCAAAGGGCGGTTGAGATCGACCCGCATAATCCCATTCCGGCTAAGAATCTAAAAACTGTTAAACGGCAAGCGAAATGGTCCCCTTCAAGAATTAAGGTCTTATTCCAAAAGAATAAAATTAATTGATATGGGTGAACATTTACAATACAAAGCCTAAGTATGCCCTCACTTGGTTTAGAGGAAGATCAGGGGTGTAAGTCGAATACTCATAGTAGGACTAGAGTGTTAGGAAGAGGTGATTTTCATGTATGTGAAGCAATTTATGACATCTCGTGTTTTTACAGTTAGCCCAGACGATAATATTGCGGATACCATGGCTCTTATGAGAGAGAAACAAATCAATCGTTTACCTGTGGTGGAAAAAGGAAGATTGGTCGGTATTGTTACGGATGGAGATCTTCGTGAGGTATCTCCCTCTCCGGCAACAACACTCAGTATTTTTGAACTCAATTATTTGGTGGGGAAAACCACCATTCGCAAGGTCGCTGTTAAAAATGTAATCACCTGTACTCCAGACACGAAGATTGAGGATGCAGCTCTATTGATGAGGGAAAACGGCATTGGAGCCTTGCCGGTCGTTGAGAACGATAAATTAGTAGGGATTGTCACTGAGTCGGATATTTTTGATACATTCTTGGATATTATGGGATTCAGAAGCCCGGGGCAACGCTTCGTTATCGAGACTAAGGATGAAGTGGGTGTGATGGTGGATCTGGCGTCTACTATGCAAGAACACGATGTCAATATCTCAAGCTTAGCGGTTTATCATCTCAGAGATAATCGTGTACAGATTTTAGCCCGTCTTAGTGGAGATCGGGTGGATGAAGTTAAGGCCAGCCTCGTTGCCAAGGGATATGAGTTAAGCCATTAGTCGATCTGGTTGTGTGTAACAATGGAGAATAGTAGCTGATGTGATGGGCACCCTTTTAGGGTGCTTTTTCTTTTTAGATAGCTGCAATCGTCTACGACTCGACACCTAATAAGTTTTGTTTTCACTATCTTCAATGGAAGCTTATCGGAAGATAGTATAACGCAACTAAGGCAGCTTCCTTCGTCACCTGCCAAGTTTTGTTTTCACTATTTTCTATTGAACTATATCGGAAAATAGTATAACGCAACTAAGCGGCTGCCGTCGTCTTCGACTTGGCACCCACTAAGTTTTGTTTTCACTATCTTCAATGGAAACTTATCGGAAGATAGTATAACGCAACTAAGCGGCTACCGTCGTCTTCGACTTGGCACCCGTTAAGTTTTGTTTAATCTTTTGGGGTGGATGAAGTATAATAGAGGGAACCTGGGTTTTAGGAGGAGAATCATGAATAGCTTCGATATCTTCATTCTGGCAATTGTTCTTATTGGGGCAATTCAAGGGTATCGCAAGGGTCTTATTTCCGGCATCATTAGTTTGGGTGGAAGTTTGGCCGGCTTGGTTCTTGCTGCGCAAAATTATCAAATCTTGGTGCAGTGGTTGGATCAGAGGCTTCCTTTGCGGGTTTGGTTGGAGGCTGCTATTTATAAGCGAATCCTTCCGACCATCGAGTCCAAAGCCGCAGTGATTGAGGAGCAGACCGTTGAGAAGTTTTTATCCATATTTCCGGAGGAGCTCAGAAGCGCCCTAGGGGGATCAAACCTTCCAGACGTAGAGCTTTATACGGATAGTGCCTTGCAGTCCATTACTCACAATTTTGCCCAAGCCCTTTCCGATAACGCCATGAAAATCATCGCCTTCGCCTTGGTCTATTTTGGAGTAATAATCATCATTGAGATTATTTCGGCACTCCTACTAGCTCCCTTAGGCTTCTTGTCGGGCACCATCAATGGCGGTGGTGGCTTGCTTACGGGGGGACTGGTCACATTTCTGGGGCTGGCTGTCTTTTTCGGATTGTTCTCTCCCCTCTTTACCATTGCCAACTCGGGAGAGACCATAGGATTTATCGAGGGCTCTACCCTGCATCCTTATTTGCTCCAAACCTATAGCTTTCTTGGGGATTTTTTGCGTTTAAACATTGAACAAGGCTTTCGCTTACCTATAGACCTTGAGGATCTAACCCTACCTAGCCCAAACATACCAGATCTAAACCTGAAGGATCCGAACGCTATCAATCTATAAAGGGCATGAGGAGCTTCATTTTGTTCATCGTATAAAGGGACTCCGGAGGAGTCATCCTTATAAGATAAGGTGATTTAAGAGTATTGAGCATGAAAAGAGAAGTTGTAAAGGGGGTAAGTTCTATGATTCCTTTGCAAGTGGGAGATATCATTCGTCTACGTAAACCACATCCTTGCGGAAGCTCAGATTGGAAAGTTATGCGTACGGGTATGGATTTTCGTATTCAGTGCTTGGGCTGTCAACATCAGGCTTGGATTCCTCGGGTTAAGCTTGAACGACAGCTGAAGGAAATTCTGCAAAAAAAGGATTCAAACGAGTTGTAAGAGGAAAGCTTGCGGTTTAGCCAAGATTCCCATATAATCTTAAAGGTTAATACTAACTAATAATGAAAGTACTGTTGCCTGAAATAAGCTGGAGGTTTTTTTAAATGACATTACACGCAGGGATTGTTGGTTTACCTAATGTAGGAAAATCAACCTTATTTAATGCTATAACCCAAGCGGGTGCAGAGGCCGCGAATTACCCTTTCTGTACGATTGACCCAAACGTAGGAATTGTGCAGGTACCGGATTCCCGGCTGCAGGTTCTGGCGGAAATGGTTAAGCCTGATAAAATCGTCCCGGCGACTGTGGAGTTTGTGGATATTGCTGGATTGGTCAAAGGAGCCAGCAAGGGTGAGGGATTGGGTAATAAGTTTTTATCTCATATACGGGAAGTAGATGCCATTGTTCATGTGGTTCGTTGCTTTGAAGACAGCAATGTGGTTCATGTCGAAGGCAGTGTGGACCCTAAACGGGATATTGACACCATTCAGCTGGAATTGGTTCTCGCGGATTTGGAGAGTGTCGAGAAACGCCTTGAACGTTCGGCAAAGCTTTTAAAATCGGGGGAGAAGAAGGCTCAGCTGGAAGTTGCTCTTCTCAATCGTTTAAAAGAAGTTTTAGATGAGGGTCAGGCGGCAAGAAGCTTAGACTTTAGCGACGAGGAGCGGGAGCTCTTAAAGTCCTTCCCCCTCTTAAGCATGAAGCCCGTCCTCTATGCGGCCAATGTCAGTGAAGAGGATATCGCCAACCCGGACGAGAATGCTTATGTCCAGAGGGTTCGGGAGATTGCTGCCCTTGAGAATTCCGAAGTGGTTGTGGTCTGTGCAAAGATCGAGGCTGAGATTTCCGAGTTGGAGGAAGAAGAGAAAACGGCCTTTTTGGAAGACTTGGGTCTTGCTGAATCTGGCCTGGATCGTCTGATTCGAGGGGCTTTTCACCTGTTGGGGCTGATGACCTATTTTACTGCCGGCCAAATCGAAGTAAGAGCTTGGGAAATCCGCCAGGGTACCAAAGCACCGCAAGCTGCCGGGGTCATTCATACTGATTTTGAACGAGGCTTTATTCGTGCCGAAGTGGTTGCTTACAAAGATTTTGTTGAATACGGAGGCCTGAACGGAGCTAAAGAAAAGGGCTTGGTTCGTTTAGAGGGTAAAGAATATGTGATGAATGATGGGGATATCGTTCATTTCCGGTTTAACGTCTAGTAAAATTCCCCATTAAAGATCTTTTGTTTGCATACTTTTCTAATACGTGCTATAATCTTTAATTGGTAGTCTTTAAAAAATAGTCTTGCTAGACTATGTATCCCTGCCCCTGTCATGGGGGCCGCAAGTCCGAGGGGAGGTGCAATTATGAAAGCGTACGAAGTACTTTATGTCATCCGTCCAGATTTGGATGATGAGGCTGTTGCCGCAGCAGTGGACAAGTTCTCCGAAGTTGTTACTAACAACGGTGGAGCAGATGTCGCTGTTGACAAATGGGGCAAACGCCGCTTAGCTTACGAAATTAATGATTATCGGGAAGGTTTTTACATTCTGATGAACTTTAATGGCGAAGCTCGTACGGCACAAGAGGTAGAGCGGATCATGAAGATCTCCGATACTGTTGTGCGTTTCTTGACCACAAAGAAAGAAGATTAGTAGGGAGGGGTTACTATGTTGAATCGCGTCGTTTTAATAGGCCGTTTAACGAAAGACCCCGAGTTACGTTATACCCCGAATGGGGTTGCGGTAGCCAGCTTTACACTTGCTGTTGATCGTAACTTCAAGAATGCTAACGGGGAACGGGAAGCGGATTTTATTCCATGTGTGGTATATAGACAGCTGGCTGAGCTGTGTGCGAATTATCTTTCCAAAGGGAAATTAGCAGCAGTCGACGGACGGTTGCAGGTTCGTACCTATGATGGTCAAGATGGACAGCGCCGTTGGGTTTATGAGATCGTTGCTGAAAATGTACGATTCCTCAGCCCCAAAGACGGGAATTCCGGACATGGATCATCCTCAGGTGCCAGTGATGTTGGGACATATGGTCATGAAGTGAGCTTAGATGACGATATCCCATTTTAAGTAAAGAAATTCCGAAGGAAGTAACCTTCTAAAACGGGAAGGGTGTGAATTGAATGAAGCGTGAACGCGGACGCAGACCAAGAAAGCGGGTATGTAGCTTCTGTGTTGATAAAGTAGAGTCTATCGACTATAAAGAGACTCATAAAGTTCGCAAATATATTACGGAACGCGGCAAGATTCTGCCTCGCCGTATTTCTGGCAACTGTGCAAAGCATCAACGTCAAGTGACTATTGCAATTAAAAGAGCACGCCACATTGCGTTATTGCCTTATATCGTAGATTAAAGAAGAGGGGAGCATGGCTCCCCTTTTTTGCACTCATGCAGGAGATTGGTGTTGGATTAGCGAACATTTTTGAGATAGAGATAATCATGGTATTATAAATATGACGGGAGGGGCCCCCGTGGTTGAAGTCGATGTAGTTAAAGGGCTAAAGGCTATTGAAGAGCTTAAGGTTGAGATGTTGAAAGCACAGTGGGAATTCCAGGAAGGGTCGATGCGTGGCTCGGAAGGTGAAATGCTGCAAGGTTTAGCGGATCTTGTGGCTTTAAGTTATTTATTAACGCGTCGCATGGGATTTGATTATTCACGTCTGGATCGTATCCTGTTGCAGCGGTTAGAGGAATGGAAAGAAAACGATCACCAAAAATTAGAAACCCAATGGGGTGACCTTAGCTTATTATTATGCTATTTGGCCCCTGAAGATTGAACGAGACTTCCTTCAGTGAGCCTACTGAAGGCCGTTTCTATACTAGTCCTGTAATAGATTGGAGCATCAGAATGTACGTCAGTGACCAAAAAACCACCAATATGTTGGCTGTTCTTGTCCTGGTAGCAGGGCCCTGGTTGGGAGTATCAAAAGAGGCTTGGGGCTGGATGCTAGATATCCTCTTACTACTGGCCCTTTTATGGGTGGGGCGAACTGATCGGGAACAGGGCTTGCGCTTTGGGGCGATTTTTTTGATTTTTGGCTATGGCCTAGCAGTGCTCTTGAACGGATTCCCCCCTTACACATCCTTTAGCTTTGTTCCTTGGGCAGGTCTAGTGACGATTTGGGGGATGAGAGCGACTATTTCTCATCGTGCAGTTGTTTTCTGGAGCTTAGTAGCCGCTGGTGTTGCTGGAATAATTCCTACCCTAGGTATGCTGTTGCAGGGTGTAACCCAAGATAGTGTACAAGTTTTGGTGCAAAGCCTGATGGACCAATATACTCAAGCCGGAATGTTGGAAAATCTCAAGACTCAAGGGATAACTGAGCGAGAGCTGCTAACTTTATTTGAACAGATTGTCAATACGATGATTATGCTGACTCCGGGCCTGGTCGCTCTTACGGCACTTGCCAAATGGGGGGCGGTCTATTATTTTTATACGCGCTGGTTTCCAATCCCCGAGCGAACTTATCAGCCCTTCACGGAATGGCGCTTACCTTGGTATGCAGTATGGGGAATGAACCTAGCCATAGCTAGTTACCTTATAGGGGATCTATTACAATGGGTAACCGTTAAGAATATTGGTCTTAACTTGATGCTAGTCTATGGGGCTGTAGCCCTCGTCTTAGGAAGTGCGATCTTTGTCTCCTTCCTAAAAAAACCGATGTTATCTGGCTTTATTAAATTTATATTGCTTTTTGCGAGTTTTCTCTATATCCAAGTGACGGCTCCTCTATTGATTATCATGGGGCTACTGGACTTGGTGTTTGATTTTCGCCAGAGATCTACTCCCAAGGAGAAAGAATAGGAACTGTTTAGAAAACAATGGAGTGCAGAATGGAGGATTTGCAATGAAAGTTATATTAAAGGAAGATGTCAAAGCGTTAGGCAAAAAAGGCCAAGTCTTTGAAGTTTCCGATGGATACGCAAGGAATTTTCTCTTCCCCAAAGGTTTAGCAGTCGAAGCAACTTCGGGCAACTTGAGTGATCTTGCTTCGAAAAAGGCGAATGAAGATAAGAAGAAGGAAAAAGAAAAAGAAGATGCGCAAGCTCTTGCGACAAAGCTGAATTCTATAACGGTAGAAGTACAGACCAAGAGCGGAGAAGGCGGACGACTTTTTGGTTCAGTTACCAATAAAGAAGTTGCCGAAGCCTTAAAAGCGAAACACAAGATTGAAGTGGATCGTCGCAAACTAGAAATTAAAGAACCCATCAAGGCACTCGGCACTTATAATGTGCAAGCTAAGCTGCATCCCGAAGTTACAGCGCAATTTCAAGTTCTTGTGAAAGCAACATGATCAGGCAATCGTGAAAGGGGTCCCTTATGAAAGGGTTATATACAAAGTGGTTTACCCAAGTTAAGAATAAATTGGAGGATTCGCCACCCGAAGAAAAGGACGAGCTAATCCCAACTGAAACATTAGATAACGAAAAATGGCATCATGAAGTGGATACCCTTTACACCCTGCTTGCCAATTTTTATGGCAGTGACAAATTAGTCCTAAAGGCCACTCGCCTTGAGGCTATTCACCTTATACAATCCAAGGACATTCAAAAACGAGCTGCTGGACTTCTTAAGCTTGTTTTAGATGATCCGACTGATCGCCCCTTGCCCGAGCCAGAAGAAATTTCACAGATTCTTCTGGAGATCGAAGATCATCTCGCTGAACTGATTGCTCGGCGAGCCGTGGAAGAACGCTTGGACAAAGCTGTAGCCGATAAAATGCAGGAGCGACATGAGGATTATGTCAAGGAAATAAAAAACCAGCTTGTTAAGGAGAATTCCGGTCCGGATAATGCTCAAACTTTAAAAAAATTGGCCCATATTGAAAAGATGAATCAAGTAAAGCTGGCCAATTCGGTCGCGGAGGTTTTACGGCCCCAAAGCGTGGAAGAAGTCATCGGTCAACAGATTCCTATGCAGTTTCTTTTAGCTAAGTTGGCTACACCCTATCCCCAACATCTACTTATTTATGGTCCCCCGGGGGTGGGAAAAACCTCTGCAGCCCGAGTGGCTTTAGAAGCTGTGAAGAACACTGCCCATACCCCCTTTGCCGCAAAGGCTCCTTTCATCGAAGTCGACGGGACGACCTTGCGCTGGGATCCAAGGGATATATCGAACCCTTTATTGGGATCCGTTCATGATCCGATCTATCAGGGGGCTAAGCGAGATTTAGCGGAAACGGGGATACCCGAGCCGAAGATGGGGTTAGTCAGTGATGCCCATGGAGGGATATTATTTATCGACGAGATAGGCGAGATGGACCCTGTACTTTTGAATAAACTCCTCAAAGTGTTAGAGGATAAGCGCGTATTTTTTGAATCCGCCTATTACGATCCTAATGATCCGCAAGTGCCACTGTATATTAAGAAACTCTTTGAAGAAGGTGCTCCTGCAGATTTTGTGTTGATTGGAGCAACGACACGGGATCCACGGGAGATTAATCCGGCTTTAAGGTCGCGCTGTGCTGAAATCTATTTTAATCCTCTCGAGCCCAAGGATATTCAACATATTGTTGTCCAAGCCGCTCAAAAGTTAGGCGCAACCTTAGAGAAACAGGTTCCGCAGATAATTAGCGACTACGTCTTCGAAGGTCGCAAGGCGAATACAATCCTTAGTGATACTTATGGGCTTGCTCATTATCGTCGCCCCCATCAGGAAGAGGTTATCCTGAAGACTGAGGAAGTCTATGAGGTGCTACGTTCAGCTCGACTTACCCCCTATATCTCCCATAAAGCCATTGAGGATGGTGAGGTAGGGAGAATTCTAGGACTTGGGGTCCATGGTTTTGTGGGTTCCGTCCTGGAAATTGAGGCCATCGTCTTTACGGGTAGAGAGGGAAAGGGAGCTATTCGTTTTAATGAAACCGCAGGAAGTATGGCGCGGGATGCCGTATTTAATGCAACAGCGGTCCTGCGCAGCCTGACAGGAGTAGATTTAAAGGATTACGATGTCCATGTCAATGTGGTGGGTGGTGGAAATATTGACGGACCTTCGGCAGGCTGTGCCACCACCTTAGCCATCTACAGCGCTCTAAAAAGTGCGCCTTTGCGCCAAGATGTTGCCGTGACCGGAGAAATATCCATTCAAGGGAAAGTGCGTCCGGTCGGAGGCATCGCTGAGAAAATATTTGGTGCCAAGCAAGCCGGGGTCAAAACCGTGCTCATACCCAAAGCTAACCAAGCTGATGTTCCGTCCGGTCTTCAAGGTATTCAAGTGATTCCGATTGAGACAATTCAGGAAGCCTTGGAGCATGCATTATTCACGAACAAAATTGTACGGCAATGAGGAGGAGAGAAGCATGGAACTGACCAAAGTTCCTCCCCATAATTTAGAGGCGGAACAATCGGTTTTAGGTGCTTTGATGCTGGAACCGGAAGTGGGAAGTTCCGTTTTCGAAGTGTTACAGCCTGAGGACTTTTATCGGGATAACCATCGACAGATTTTCCTAACCATCCGGAATCTTTTTGAACAGGGAGACCCTGTGGATTTGGTGTCAGTCGCCGAGGGTCTTCGTCAAAGCGGACGGTTAGAGCAAATCGGGGGTATCGCCACCATCTCGCAGATCGCTCGCTCGGTTCCTTCAGCAGTGAACTGCGAGTATTATGCGCGCATCGTGGCCGAAAAATCTTTGCTGCGCCAGCTCATTCGTGCTACCGGCCAGATTTCGGAGAGGGGCTATGAACCGGGAGAAGAGGCCACCGCTTTGTTGGAAGAAGCGGAAAAGATGGTCATGGATCTTTCACAACGGCAGGTCAAAGATGGCTTTGAATCCATCCGCAATATTTTATTGCATACTTTTGAAAAGATAGAAACTCTTTATGCTAATAAGGGGAACCTGACTGGAGTGCCTACCTATTTTACAGAATTAGATAGGATGACCTCCGGTTGGCAGCCTTCCGATCTGATTATTATTGCAGCGCGTCCCTCCATGGGAAAAACAGCATTTGTTTTGAATATGGCTCAAAACGCTGCGGTGAGAGCGAATGTTTCGGTTGCTTTATTTAGCTTGGAAATGTCCAAGGAACAATTAGTCCAGCGGATGCTCTGTTCAGAAGCTATGGTGGATCAGCAGCGGGTCCGTACAGGAGATTTATTAGATACAGACTGGCCGAAGCTTACCCGGGCTGTGGGTCCCCTTTCTGATGCATCAATTTATATTGACGATACGGTAGGAATTTCTTTAGCGGAGCTACGTTCAAAGGCAAGACGCCTCAAGATGGAAAATGGCTTAGGGTTAATTGTCATTGACTACCTGCAACTAATGTCCTTGGGAAGACGGGCAGAAAGCCGCCAGCAGGAGGTTGCCCAGATCTCGCGGGGATTAAAGGGTATTGCCCGAGAGCTAAAGGTTCCAGTTATAGCACTTTCCCAGCTTAATCGTGGGGTTGAACAGCGCCAGGATAAGCGCCCGATCATGTCTGATTTGCTAGAGTCCGGTTCCATTGAAGCCGATGCAGATGTTATTTCGTTTATTTATCGAGATGAATACTATAATTCCGAATCAGATAAAAAAGGAATTGCTGAAATCATTATTGCCAAGCATCGGAATGGTCCGGTGGGCTCAGTAGAATTAGGATATCTTAAGGAATTTACGAAATTTGTGAATCTAGACCGTCAACATATCTCTGCCTAAGGACAAATCGTCCTTAGGCTCTTTTTTTCTTCATCCTCACAATTTTACGCTTCCTAGCATAAGATAATAACAGAGTGGTTAAACCGAATATTATTTGAAAAAAATCGAATAATGTTCGTGCTTTGCATTGACAAGAATACTTGCTGACTGCTAAGATAAATTGAATTTATGAATGTTTTCCCGAAAATAAGGCAAAAGTAATAGAAGTTACAGTTAGCTGGAATATTACTGGGAACATTCGGGGATCGGGGGAATTTGGATGGCATCTGTTGTTTTAATAGGTACCCAATGGGGTGATGAGGGAAAAGGTAAGGTGACAGACTTTCTCGCTGAAAAGGCGGATTTAGTCGTTCGCTATCAAGGAGGGAACAATGCCGGTCATACTGTAGTGGTTAAGGGGGAGGAGTTTAAACTTCACCTGATTCCCTCGGGGATCCTCTATGAGGACAAGACCTGCGTGATCGGTAATGGAGTAGTGGTCGACCCCAAGGTATTGCTGGATGAATTGGATTATCTTGCTGAGCGCCAGGTGAAGACCGGAAAACTCCTAATCAGTTCTAACGCTCATGTGATCATGCCCTATCACCGTTTGCTCGATGCCCTGGAAGAAGATTCTCGTGGAGAGCATAAAATTGGCACCACCAAGCGAGGAATCGGTCCTGCCTATATGGATAAAACCAGCCGGATTGGTATTCGCATCTTAGATTTGCTCGATGCTGAGGAATTTGCGCAGAAGCTTCGCCGCAATTTGAAAGAAAAGAACGATATCCTAACCAAGCTATATGGTGTTGAGCCACTAGAATATGAAGCTATTTATGCCGAGTATACCAGTTATGCCCAGAGGATTCGCGGCTTAGTCGCCGATAGCTCCTTAGTTATTGATGAATCCTTAAAGGCCGGAGAAAAGGTTTTATTTGAAGGTGCCCAAGGGACATTACTGGACTTGGACCATGGTACCTACCCTTATGTCACTTCATCTCATCCGATTGCCGGTGGAGCCTGCATCGGTGCAGGAGTCGGACCGACACGCATAAACCGCGTGGTTGGAGTCATTAAGGCATACACAACAAGGGTTGGTGAAGGACCCTTCCCCACCGAGCTTCTGGACGAAACCGGGGAACGGATGCGCGAAAATGGTCATGAATTTGGTACCACCACAGGCCGTGCTCGCCGCTGTGGTTGGTTTGATGCCGTAATCGCTCGCTATTCTGTTCGGGTGAGCGGAATTTCTGATTTTGCTTTGATGAAGCTGGACGTCTTATCTGGTTTCGAGAAAATAAAGATCGGTGTTGGCTATCGAGTGAATAACGAAGTTATTTATGAATTTCCGCAAAGTCAGAAGATATTCAAAGCCTGTGAACCTGTCTATGAAGAGGTTGAAGGTTGGCAGGAGGATATTACAGGGGTGACTCGCTTTGCTGATCTGCCTAAGGCTGCTCAAGACTATGTGAAGCGTATTGAGCTTCTTACAGAAACCCAGGTGACCCTGATTGCGGTGGGACCTGGTCGGGAGCAGACGATTGTTCGTGGGGAGATTTTCTAAGACCATTATGAATGCCGGTTTTATTTTATAAAAAAGTTGACAAGCTATCGGTCTTCCTGTAGAATCAATATTCGTGAGTGAGTTATGAGCCATTAGCTCAGTCGGTAGAGCACCTGACTTTTAATCAGGGTGTCCCGCGTTCGAGTCGCGGATGGCTCACCATTATCTAATAAAAATGCTTGCATTCTTTTTAAGGGATGCAAGTTTTTTTGTTTATACACGATGAAGTATTAAAAGGACAGATAGGAAATTATTAAATTAAACTGTTATATTTGATTGGATAAAATTATTTATCTGTTGCATAATATTTACCTTGACAGGTAGGGCCTTGGAGGCTAAAATTATCCTATCTTTCTGATTATTCGGGGGCTAAAATTCACAAACACGAATAATCATAAAATCTGTGATAAGGGGAATGTATAATGAAAAGAATGTTCGGTATCGTATTCTCTCTCGCTCTGACCCTCGGTCTTCTGTCCGGTTGCGGAGGCACGGATAAAGCTCCGGCTGGACAAACCAATGCAGGCGGCAAAGAACCTGCAACAGTAGCCTTTAAGCTTGGCGGTACCGGTCCTCTGACCGGCGGAGCAGCCATTTACGGCAACGCAGCCAAGAATGGCGCGCAGATCGCTGTTGACGAGATTAATGCTTTGGGCGGCATCCAGTTCGAACTCAAATATGAAGATGATGAGCATGACGCCGAGAAGGCCGTTAATGCTTATAACAAGCTGAAGGATTGGGGTATGCAAATTTCCCTCGGCTCCGTGACCAGCACCCCCGGTGTGGCCACCAGTGCTGAAACTTTTAACGACCGGATATTTGCTCTGACACCCTCCGCTTCCGCTCCCGCTGTCATTGAGGGCAAGGATAATGTCTATCAGATGTGCTTCACCGACCCTAACCAGGGTTCAGCTTCTGCTCAGTATATCTTTGACAAAAAGCTTGGCACAAAAGTTGCGATTATCTACAAGAATGACGATGTATATTCCAAGGGAATCTATAATACTTTTGTGAGCAAAGCTAAAGAACTGAACCTCCCAGTCGTTTCTACAACCACCTTCACCGAAGACAGCCAGACCGACTTTTCCGTTCAACTGGCTGATGCTAAGAAAAACGGCGCTGACTTAATCTTCCTGCCTATGTATTACACCCCGGCCTCTCTGATCCTCCAGCAGGCTAAGTCTATGGACTACTCCCCTAAATACTTTGGGGTGGACGGCATGGACGGCATTCTAACTCTGGAAAACTTTGACGCATCCTTGGCTGAGGGCGTTATGCTGTTAACTCCTTTCAGTGCTGACTCTACCGATGAGCGCACTGTCAACTTCGTCAAGAAATACAATGAACTATTCAAAGAAACTCCTAATCAGTTTGCAGCTGACGGTTATGACGTGGTGTATGCCTATAAGAAAGCCATTGAGACTGCCGGCATCACTCCTGATATGAAGGCTGCTGATATCAATGAGAAACTGGTTCAAGTATTCCCCACGATCTCTGTTGACGGACTGACCGGTGAGAAAATGACGTGGGCCGCTACTGGTGAAGTTTCTAAGACCCCTAAGGGTATGGTCATTGAAAAGGGTGCTTACGTCGGTATGGATTAAGAAGATACTGCCCTTTCCATTGGTTTGTTGAGAGGGCTGCCGAGCACAAACTCGGCAGCCCTTTAACCTATCTATATATATACTTTTCTAAATATGCTCAAACTAAATAAAGGTGTGTGAGTTATGACCTTTCTTTCCTTTCTGATTAGCGGACTCAGTCTTGGTAGCGTCTATGCCATCATAGCTTTGGGCTATACAATGGTCTACGGCATTGCAAAAATGCTGAACTTTGCCCATGGCGATGTTATTATGGTCGGTGCCTATGTTACGTTTTTTGCCACTACCCGGGGAAACCTGCCCCCGGTTGTCGGCGTGCTTCTGGCTATGGTGGTCTGTACTGTCCTTGGGGTGGTCATTGAACGCTTAGCCTATAAGCCGCTGCGAGCAGCTACCTCCTTGGCTGTCCTTATTACGGCCATAGGTGTTAGCTATTTTTTGCAGAATGCCGCTTTGTTGCTCTGGGGTTCTAATCCCAAGGCGTTTACATCAGTAGTAGGAAATGGATCCTTAAAGCTTTTCGACGGACAACTGACTATATCCGTCATCGCTATCGTCACGATAGTCGCTTGTATTGTAATTATGGCCGCCCTGACCTGGTTTACTGGCAAGACCAAAATGGGCAAGGCTATGCGCGCCTGCTCAGAGGACAAGGGAGCAGCTCAGCTGATGGGCATCAATGTTAACTTTACCATCTCCGTCACCTTTGCGATCGGCTCAGCCCTCGCGGCGATTGCTGGCGTTCTCCTCTGCTCCGCTTATCCCACCTTAATGCCCACCACGGGCTCCATGCCCGGCATCAAGGCTTTCACTGCTGCTGTGCTTGGCGGCATCGGCTCCATACCCGGCGCTATGATCGGCGGTATACTCTTGGGCATTATCGAGATATTCGGTAAGGGTTATATCTCCACGCAGCTTTCGGATGCTATTGTGTTCTCTGTCCTTATTCTTACTTTGTTGGTCAAGCCCACTGGTCTTCTGGGCAAACAGATCAACGAGAAAGTATGAGGTAGCTGCAATGATAACCATGAAAAAAACTACACGTAATAACATCTATACTTACGCTTTTGTTATCGTGTCTTTTATTATTGTCCAATTGCTGATAAACAGCGGCAATATCAGCTCTTCCCTGCAAGGACAGCTGGTTCCTATCTGCGCCTATGTGATCTTGGCCATTTCGCTGAATCTGACCGTAGGCATCCTGGGTGAACTATCTTTAGGCCATGCGGGCTTTATGAGTGTCGGTGCCTTTGCGGGTGTCGTAGCGTGTATTAGCCTAGAGTCTATCATACCCATCACCCTTCTGCGCTTGATCGTATCTCTAATCGTAGGTGCACTTTTTGCCGGAATAGCCGGTTTCCTTATCGGGATACCTGTTCTGCGTCTTAAAGGTGACTATTTGGCCATTGTCACTCTAGCCTTCGGGGAAATTATCAAGAATATTATCAACATCCTCTATGTAGGGAAAGATAAAGACGGATTGCATTTCAGCTTTCTGACCGACTCTTCGGCACTGAATCTTGCTGAAGGTGGCAGAGTCATTATCGACGGACCTCTAGGAATCACAGGTATACCCAAGCTATCCACTTTTACCATGGGTTTTGCCCTCATTCTAATTACTCTGTTTATCGTACTCAATCTGATTGACAGCCGTTCGGGACGGGCCATCATGGCCTTACGCGACAACCGCATCGCAGCAGAGAGTGTGGGTATTCACGTCACTAAGTATAAGCTTATGGCTTTTGTCACCTCCGCTGCCCTAGCCGGTGCTGCAGGTACGTTGTTTGCCATGAATTATTCTACCATCATTGCCTCTAAATTCGGCTTCAATACCTCGATCCTGATTCTTGTTTTTGTGGTCCTGGGAGGACTGGGTAATATCCGGGGCTCGATCATCGCCGCCACCGTACTTACCATACTTCCCGAGATGCTGCGTCAGTTTAACAGCTACCGCATGCTTTTGTATGCCATCGTTCTCATTATTATTATGCTGGCCACCAACAACGATGAATTTAAGGCCCGCTTGCGAGCTTTAAGGGAAAGGTTGCTTCCCTCAAATCATCGAGCAGGGAAGGGAGGTGCGGAAGATGGACAAAGCTAATACACCCGAGATGCAGATGGCTACCATGCCCTCCGTCGACCTTGTTTCTGAGCGTGAAGCCGCTAAGAAGCCGGTCCTGGAAACCCGCAACCTAGGTATAAACTTTGGCGGTCTTATGGCTGTGAATGGTTTCAACATGACCATCGACCGCACGGAGATAGCCGGATTGATTGGCCCCAACGGTGCAGGAAAGACTACTTGTTTCAACCTGCTTACCAAAGTCTATCAACCTACTGACGGCACCATCCTGCTGGATGGTCGTGACACGAGCAATATGACTACGGTGCAAATAAACAAAGCCGGTATTGCCCGGACCTTTCAAAACATCCGCCTTTTCTCAAATTTATCGGTTGAGGACAATGTAAAGCTTGGCATGCATAATCATATCAACTATGGTATGTGGAATGGCATCCTCCGCCTCCCCGCTTACTGGAAGGGCGAGAAGCAGGCCCATGACAAGGCCATGGAGCTTTTGTCCATTTTCGATATGGAGAGCTTGGCGGGAAAACGAGCGGGATCTCTGCCCTATGGCGCCCAACGCAGACTAGAGATAGTTCGTGCTTTAGCTACGAAACCCTTGCTACTTCTCCTAGATGAGCCTGCCGCAGGGATGAACCCTTCTGAGACAGCTGAATTGATGGAGAATATTGTGAAAATCCGTGACACCTTTAATATCGCAATTATGCTCATCGAGCACGACATGAATCTGGTCATGGGTATCTGCGAGAAAATTACTGTGCTTAATTTTGGTAAAATTATTGCCAAAGGCACCCCTAGCGAAATCCGGAACAACCCTCAGGTCATCGAAGCTTATTTAGGCAAGAAGAGGGAGGGCTGACCACATGTTAAAAGTCGATAACATTAACGTTTTTTACGGTGCGATACACGCCATCAAGGGTATCTCCTTAGAGGTCAATGAAGGCGAGATAGTGACCCTGATCGGGGCCAACGGCGCCGGAAAGAGCACCGTCTTAAAAACTATTTCCGGCTTGTTGCGTACCAAGACCGGTGGCATCAGCTTCTTGGGGGAGGATATCACTTCCACAGCGCCCCACAAGATTGTTGAACGAGGTTTGGCCCATGTCCCTGAAGGCCGGCGCATCTTTCTGCAGATGACCGTCCAGGAAAATCTGGATATGGGTGCCTATACCCGTCCTTCTGGCGGCACCGAGGAAGACTTAGAAAAGATCTATACCTTGTTTCCGCGGCTTCTGGAACGCCGCAAACAGGTTGCAGGTACACTCTCCGGGGGCGAGCAGCAGATGCTGGCCATAGGGCGGGCACTGATGAGCCGACCCAAACTTCTGATGCTAGATGAGCCCTCCATGGGCCTTGCGCCGATACTGGTTGAACAAATCTTCACCATTATTCAGGAGATGAACAAGGCCGGAACCACGGTGCTCCTTGTGGAACAAAATGCTCAGATGGCCCTATCCATTGCGGATCGAGCCTATGTGCTGGAGACTGGTTCTATCTCAATTTCTGGTACCGGACAGGAACTGTCTGAGAGCGATGAGATCCGCAAAGCCTATCTGGGAGGCTGAGATACTCGATGGCGAGCGTATATTATATTAAGTAATAATGAAAAATTGTTATTAAAGGCCTGTTAAAAGGCCTTTACTTATAATGTTCTTTTGTGTATAATACAAAAGCGTGAGCGGAAGAATGGCTCACAGTCACCGTGGCCCATTGGTCAAGCGGCCTAAGACACCGCCCTTTCACGGCGGTAACACGGGTTCGAATCCCGTATGGGTCACCATTATATTTGCCTTGGTAGCTCAGTCGGTAGAGCAGAGGACTGAAAATCCTCGTGTCGGCGGTTCGATTCCGTCCTAAGGCACCATTCCGAATTTAAAGAAGACTCTTCTTTTGGGCTACACTGTCGACAGCAGTGTAGTTTTTATTTGTCCCTTAACCCCTTGTGCTCAAGGGAGAAAAACTTTGTTGGAATTTGTATAGTATGTTGCTTTGTTGTCGTACTATTTTTAAACTATTGTCAATAGACATAAAATAAGCTAAACTATAAAAGCTGATGAATTTGTATGTCTTGTTACGAAGAACTAAGATATTTTTGTATTACTGGAGGAAACCCTGTGAAACTTAAAAAACTACTGGTTAGTGCTATAATTCTAGCGACCATGTTAGTGAGTGGTTGTGGCTCCCTTGAAGAGGCTGTTCAAGAGGCCAAAAAAGTAGTTCCGGGTGACTGGGAGGTAATCCATTACCAAGAAGTTAAAGATGAGGCAAACATTGTTTTTTATATTAATAATGATGAACTTGGCTCAGGCCTGTTTCAAAAAGATGCTTTCGGTTGGAAATGGCTGGGAACCGAAGGAGGGCCATTAGTCACCCATCCGAAGGGATTATCCTGGCGCTATTCAAGCTTGGGCGATAAAACGACAAAATATTATTTTTATTATGGTTTTGTCGAAGACCCTAAAATTACCGAGATAGAAGTAAAGACCACTAGGGGAGAGGTATCGAAAGCAAAGATTGTGCAGTCCGGCGATTATCGCCTCTGGTATAGTTTGATTAGCAAGGATCAGGTTCCCTCAGTTGATGCGGATATTACAGGATACTCTAAAGAGGGAAAAGTGATATACTTATTCAGTCAACCCAAGCAAGGAAGCAATAAATGATTAATTTCATTTTGCACTCGAACTTGTCCTCATGGTATAATGAGTGACGAATTCTGATGTGTTTGAGAGGAGGTTACGAGGATGGCAAAACATATTCAAACAGTTGTGAAAGCGAATCTAAGCGAAACCTTAAAGACAGGTGGCTGCGGTGAGTGCCAAACTTCCTGTCAATCTGCCTGCAAAACATCCTGTACAGTAGGCAACCAAGTCTGCGTAAAGTAAATTTGTCAATCTGACCCATAGAGAACAGAAGCCATGATGAAGTGAAGATTGAACATAGGTTATCAAGAACCCACCTGATTCAGGCGGGTTCTGTTTATATTTGCTAGAGAGAAGGTAATGACCACTATGTTTCTTGAAGGATACGAGATAAAACGAAATGTTCATACTTACCGACAGGGTGACCTAAATATTGCTTATGATGTCAATTCAGGCTCCTTGCATATCTTAGATGACTTAACCTTTGCCATTGTAAAAGTTATGGAAAGACTACAAGAGGAAGGAAAATCCTTAGGTAGTGAAGAGGTTATTAATCAGCTAAAGGCACCAGAAATCAGCCTATCTCCTGAGGAAGTAAAGGAAATCCTTAGTGAAATAGAAGAACTTCAAAAGGAAGGGGTTCTATTCTCTAAGGAAGCAGAAGAAAAAGGTCCTTCCTACCCGGCCAAGCCTATCGTCAAAGCCATCTGCCTCCATGTCGCCCATGACTGTAATTTGCGCTGTAATTATTGCTTCGCGGGCACCGGGGCTTTCGGTGGTCAGCGCGGGCTTATGGATTGGGAAACCGGCAAGAAGGCAATCGACTTTGTTTTAGAAGCCTCTGCGCACCGTAAGCATTGTGAAGTGGACTTTTTTGGCGGGGAACCGCTGTTAAACTTTCAGGTGGTGAAGGACCTTGTTGATTACGGCAAGAAGGCGGCCCAAGCTAAAGACAAGACCATCAAGTTTACTCTAACTACCAATGCCGTACTGCTAACAGAGGATATCCAAAACTTCCTCGAGGCAGAAGATATCAGTGTCGTACTGAGTATTGATGGCCGCCCCGAGGTTCATGATCGCATGCGCCCTTATGCAAATGGCCGGGGTAGCTATGAGCAAGTAGCACCACGCTTACAGCAATTTGCTAAGAAGCGACCGGATAGCTCTCCCTATGCCGTGGGCACTTATTACTACGCACGAGGAACCTATACCCATTATAATTTGGACTTCGACAAAGACGTGACCCATCTGTTAGATCTGGGTATGAAGCAGATATCTCTAGAACCTGTGGTTGCCCAGCCTAGTGATCCTTATGCCTTTCAAGAGGGAGATTTATCAGAGATTTTAAAGACCTATGACCGTCTAGGGGAAGAGTTACTGGAGCGGCGGCGCCAAGGTGAGGATTTCAGCTTTTTTCACTTTAATGTGGCTTTAGATCAAGGTCCTTGCCTGCCCAAACGGTTATCCGGCTGCGGAGCGGGTCATGAGTATGTGGCGATCTCACCCGAAGGGGATCTCTATCCTTGTCATCAATTCGTAGGGCAAGAAGAATTTAAAATGGGATCTCTGAATGAGGAAAAGCCCAGTTTGAATCTGGAGATTGTCGATAAATTTCGTTCAGCGCATGTCTATAGCAAATCCGCCTGTCGTCAGTGTTGGGCGCGTTTTTCCTGTAGCGGTGGTTGTCACTCGGCAAACCAGGCTTTTAGTGGTGAACTTAACGATGTTTATACCTTGGGCTGCGAGTTACAGAAAAAGCGTCTTGAGGTGGCTTTGTACATGAAGATCAAAGAAGCATCACTTAATACTCAAGGCTAGGTATGGAGTGGGTATTTTTCTGCTATCTTATTTGTTCCGTGTAATTTGTCATGCAAAGGGGAACTTTGCAGACGCTAGACTCTGTAGGATAGATAATGGCGATTATAGTTTTTAGGAGGGGATAAAAATGACCGTTTTGCGCTCGGCTTGTCCGCTGAATTGTCCTGATAGCTGCGGCTTTATTGTGGAGTATAGTGAGGATAAAGGCATGCAGGTTCATGGGGATAAGGAACATCCCCTAACTAAAGGATTTATCTGCTCAAAGGCTCAGGTTCAGGCACAACGGGTTTTCTCGGCAGAAAGGCTTCGTTTTCCTCTTCTCAAGGAACAAGGAACATTTCGCCGGATCTCCTGGAACGAAGCCTATACTCTATTTGCCGATAAAATTAAAGAGACCCTTAAGGAAGTGGGACCTTGGGGGATTTTTCATCATTATGATTATGGTCACAACGGAACCTTAAGAGAGCTGGATCGGCGTTTCTTTCAGGCCCTAGGCGGAGTCACGGAGCCCAGAGGAAGTATGTGCTGGGGAGCAGGCTTTAGAGCCCAGGAGATTGATTTCGGTGGGGCTTATGCCAACGATTGGACCCAAGTGACCCAGGCCAAGCTCATTATCCTTTGGGGGCGGGATCCTGCGGTTACGAATCTGCATATGGTGCCCCATTTACTTGAGGCCAAGAAGGCCGGTGCGACCATTGTTGTGATCAATCCAGTCCGAGTCAAGAGTACGGATTTTAGCGCGGACTATATTCAAGTCAACCCGGGCAGTGATGGGGTCCTTGCTATGGGGATCGCCCACCTTATCTTGCGGGAGGGCTGGCTGGATTGGGAATTTGTCCGCCAATACGTCCATGGACTAGAGGCCTTCGCTTTACGGGCGAAGGAGTACGATCCGGAGAGAGTTGCCCAGCTGACCGGAGTATCCGTGGAAAAGCAAGAAGAATTAGCACAGAAAATGAGTCACACCCGACCAGTGACCATCCTGTCCGGATACGGATTGCAGCGCTATAGCGGTGGGGGTAATACCTTGCGCGCTATTGACGCGCTATTAGCCCTTACAGGTAACATTGGCAAGCCCGGTGCAGGAATCCAATATGGCTATCAATATCATCGAAGCTATCTTAATCAAGTTAAGTTAGATTCCAGCCGTTATCAGTCCCGGACCTTCCCCCATCCCTTTTTGGCGGAGGAAATAAAAATGGCCGATCCCCCTATTCAGCTGGCCGTGGTGACGCGCTCTAATCCCTTAGTACAGCAACCGAATTCCTTGCTTTGGCGGGAAGTCTGGCGAGAGATTCCCTTTAAAGTGACCTTTGATACCACCCTGACCGAGACGGCACGTCAGTCGGATTTAGTCTTGCCAGTAACGACAGCCTTTGAAGACGAGGACCTGATTGCCACTTCCTGGAGCCCCATTCTTCAGCTTACCCAAAAGATTGTCGAGCCCCAGGGAGAGGCCAGATCGGAGGCCGTTATTTTTACGGAGTTAGCACAACGCTTAGGCCGTGGAGAGGATTTCCTTTATACCCCTGAGCAATGGCTCGATTATGTGCTGTCACCTCTCAAAGAATATGGCATCACTTTGGCAAGCTTAAGGCAAGGGCCCATTCGGGCACCCTATATTCCGGAGGTAGCTTGGAGCGATTTGCAGTTCAAGACCCCCAGTGGGAAGATAGAGCTAGCTTCAGAGGTAGCGCTTGCTGAATATGGGGATGCTGTGGCGGATCCCCTACTTAACCACGCTAAGGAAGATCTGCAAAGGCATCAGGAGTTCTCGAAGTCAGAGGTTCAAGCGGGATACCCTTGGTATCTTCTTACTCCCCATCCCCATTATGCACTACACTCCCAGTTTCAGGAGACTGAGGATTTTCATCTCTATATTCATCCTCAAATAGCTGAGAAGTATTATTTATCTACTGGGGATCGAGCCTTGGTCGAGACAGAACACGGACAGATTCTGGCTTGGGTCTCTGTATCAGAGGATATACATCCTCAAACGGTAGTCATACCTGAAGGGGGTAGCGTCGATGGGTTCGGAGTTAACCAGCTGCTTATCGGGAAACCTAGCGATTTTGGAGAAAGCACACCCTATTATGAAGCACGCTGTCAGCTGCGCAAGTGGTTGGTGGATTGATACCACAGTAGTATTCAGTATAACAAAAGACGACAAAAAAGCTGTGTGGACTAACTTCCAACAAGATGATAAAATTAGAGTTACTTTGGATTAGGGAGATGTGAAACGGTGCGTAAAAAATCACAAAAGCTTACCGTATATGTGATAGTAGCATTATTAGTAATAAGCTTGGTGGGATCATCTTTTGTCATGTTCTTTGGGGATACAGGTAATACCAATGCCCCGGTGACCGGGACCTATGAGAGTCAAATTGCAAGCCTCAACAAAGCACTAGAGGCCAATCCGCAGGATTCCCAGACCCGTTTAAATCTTGCGAATATCTATTATGATTGGGCTCTTCAGACCCAAAGTGGAAACACACCCGAGAAAGCCGGAGTTATTTTCCAGCAGGCGGTAGCGGAATATCAAGAAGTTATTAAAGCGGATAAGAATGTGAACGTTTTAGTTGATATGGCTACAGCAGCTTTTTATGGGGGTCAGGATGACTTAGCAGAGCAGACTTTTAAAGAAGCCTTGGAGCTGGATCCGAAGTTCCTTAATGGTCTGTTTAATTACGGGATCTTTCTCATGTATGCCAAGGAAGATTACGGGGCAGCCATTGCCCAATGGGAAAAAGCCTTAACCATTGAAAACCTTTCGGAAGAGACTAAACAGCGTCTCGAAAGCAGTATTAAATTGGCCCAGGATAAAATTGTTGAGAACTTCGAGAAAACGGGTAGTGTGGATCCATCCGAATCAACCTCTGGGGCTAAATAGCCTCAGTTTTTTTCTTGCGCTCTGAGCAGATTTTGCTGTCATCAGCCTAGTTTTGTTTAAGCAAAGGATTTGTTATAATACACTTGTATAAGGGAAGAAGGAATGGATGTGCATCTAGCAACCCTAGCAAGTGGGAGCTCCGGCAATGCGATTGTGGTTGGGCATGAGAAGAGGAATCTTCTTGTGGATTGCGGTATCAGCCTCAAGGCAACTGTACATAATCTATCGATGCTGGATATATCCCCTATGGAAGTTGAGGGAATCTTTATTACCCATGAGCACTCGGATCATGTTAAGGGCGTTGGGGCAGTCGCGCGGAAACTAAAGATACCCATCTACGCCTCAGCGAAGATCTGGGACGAGCTCAACCCCGCGATTGGGAAGCTCAAGGACGAACAGCGGGTGATTGTCAAGGATTCCTTTACCTGTGCCGGCATGCAAGTGCGAGTTTTTCCGACCTCTCATGATAGTAAAGAAAGCTATGGGGTGCGCATCGAAGCGGAGAAAGGTGGCTGTCAGGCAATTGGTATTGCTACAGACACAGGAATCATCACGGAAGAAATGCACCAGGCCTTAAAAGGCTGCGATGCCTTAGTGGTGGAGGCTAACCATGATCAGGAAATGCTCTGGCAAGGTAGCTATCCTTGGTATCTTAAAAAACGCATCAGCGGCAATTTTGGGCATTTGGAGAATAGCCAGCTGGCGGAAGGGCTTCTCCAATGGATCGAGGGGAATACTAAGCGGATCGTTTTATCGCATTTAAGTGAAGAAAACAATACGCCGGAACTGGCCCTTGCGACCATTCTGCGTATCCTCAAGGAATCTCGAGTAGCAAAAGAGAACCCGGACTTGAGATTAAGGGTAGCTCCCCGATATACACCGCATGAACTGATTGTTTTAGATGAATACTAAAGCAGTGAGGAGGTAATAACATGGGCTATTATAACCAAAATGACTATCCGGATTATCCAGAGAAGAGACAAAGGCCGCGTTTTTTCTCAACGATTGCTTTGGCTTTGATTAGTGCCATCATTGGTGGCTTAATCTCCGTAGCCTTAGTACCCACTCTCTATGGAAATCAAGCACCTGTCCAAAAGGAGGTTATTTTAGGCCAAGGTTCTTCGACACCCCCGGTGAGCATTACGAATCCGACCGGGTTTCCGGTGGTGGAGGTCGCTAAAACCGTGGGACCCGCTGTTGTGGGTATAGCCAATTTCCAGTCCCGGGGCAGTATCTTCGGTGGTACGGGTTTGTCGGAAGCGGGGACGGGATCAGGCTTTATCATTGATGCCAACTATGGCTATATCGTCACGAACTACCATGTGATTGCCGATGCCTCACGGCTACTGGTTAGTTTAGCCGACGGGAGAAATGTAGAAGCCACTTTGGTCGGTCAAGACCCACGCACTGACCTAGCGGTAATCAAGATTGCTCCTGAGAATCTGACGGCGACACAGCTAGGCAATTCCGATCAGGTGCAAGTCGGTGAACCGGTCGTGGCCATTGGTAATCCCGGAGGAGAAGAATTTGCGCGTTCTGTCACCCAAGGGGTGGTTTCCGCTAAGAATCGGATTCTTTTAATCGAAGGTGAATCTAGCTTTAACTTAATTCAGACCGATGCAGCGATCAACCCGGGGAACAGTGGTGGCCCTTTGGTCAATTATAACGGTCAAGTGATCGGGATTAACTCTGCCAAGAATGCCGAAGTAGGCTTTGAAGGGATGGGCTTTGCGATCCCTATTACCGATGCCATACCCGTCATCCAGCAACTGATTGAGAAGGGCTACTTTAGCCACCCCGGACTCTTGGTCTCCATTGACACACGCTATAGTCCAGAGTGGGCAGTTCAAAAGGGCTGGCCGGCAGGTGCCTACGTCTCCAATGTGGATGCCAGAGGGCCGGCGGGTCAAGCCGGTATTCAGCCCGGAGATATTATCGTGAAGATCAACGGGGTAACGGTGCAGACATCCTTAGAGTTAACCCATGAGCTGTTTAAGTTTAAACCCGGAGACACCGTCACGGTGACTTATTATCGCAACGGTAAAACAACTGATGTGCAAGCGAAGCTCGTTGAGATAAGAACAAGTTAACCCAATTAAGTGGTGACTAAGATAATTGAGGGAGGAGATGATGAGTTCATCATCCTCCCTCGTAGTATTTATCCTAGATTATGATTGCCGAGGAGCGTCGAAAATGCTACAGATCAAGGTTGTTGCCGTAGGAAAAGTCCGAGAGAAATATCTCCTCGAAGGAATTAAAGAATACGTGAAGCGTTTAAGTGCTTATGTTCGTCTTGAGATTGTAGAAATAGCTGATGAGCCCTGTCCAGAGCGTCTCTCCACGGCTGATGAAGAGCGAGTGAAGGGAAAAGAAGGGGAGCGGATCCTGAAAGGGATTGGGCCCCAAGAGCATGTCATTCTGCTGGATCTCAAGGGGAAAGAATTTTCTTCTCCGGGACTTTCGGAGTACTTGGACCATCTCGCGTTGATAGGACAGAGCAATATCACCTTTCTTATCGGCGGCTCCCTAGGAGTTTCTGAGGAAGTAAGGCAACGTGCTGATTACCGCTGGTCTTTTTCCCAACTCACCTTTCCCCACCCCCTCATGCGCTTGATTCTACTGGAACAAATCTATCGTGCTATGAAGATCAGCAAGGGTGAGCCGTATCACAAGTAGATAAGATTTAAGAAACAGAAGAATTACCTTTCCCCTATAATATGCCAGCACTATGTCATTCTTACAGTGGAGGGATACCTATTGAAATGGATTTCTAAAAAGAATAAGAAACCTGTATTATTATTACTAGTTATTGCTTTTATCATTGCTGGTCTACTTGATATTAAGTATGAAGGATTATTCTTTCATCTATTACCTAACTCAGTTCAATCATATTTAGCAGATATTTTTTAAGAAAAGAGGTGCAGTTTCTTCAGAATACTTAATAGAGCAAGATAGAGCCCCCAGGTACCACTATTTTGGTGGTATCTGGGGGCTCTGTAATTCAGAGGTTTAAGTCTGCAGATTCATCTGGCAACTTATTTTGTATAGTTATCGAAGTAACCCTTAATATAAATCATGGGTGTCCCCTTATCGCCACTACCGGAGGTTAAATCCGATAATGAACCAATGAGGTCTGTCAGCCTCCGGGGTGTAGTTCCTTGGGATTCCATGGCACCTACCAGGTCTTCGCACTTATTTTGGATATAATCGGATATGGCTTGCTTTTGGTCTTCACCGCTGAGGTGGCAGAAATTGTTGTCAGCCAAGTATTTTAACTTTACTTCGCTTGGTGTACCGTTAAGTCCTTCGGTGTAAGCGGGCGAAACAACCGGGTCTGCCAGCTCCCAAATCTTACCCACGGGATCCTTGAAGGCACCATCACCATAAACCATGACTTCGATGGTTTTGCCCGTGAGCTCCTTGATCTTTGCTTGGATGCCATCAACGATCGGCTGGCAATTTGTTGGAAAAAGCTTTACGCTTTCCTCTGTTGCTTTATTGGAACCAAGCAGTCCATAGGATTCGTTGAAACCGCTTCCATTAATGGATTTAGTGAGAATATCATCTAGGCCTAAGACAGTCACAGCTCCATTGCTTTTGAGAATACGTTTTGTACGAAAACGGGAGTGAATATCACAAGTTAGAACATGCTTAGTATAATCTAAAATGGTTTTTGGATTATTGGAAAAGATAACCTGACAAGAAGCACCTTCAGCTTCGATTAATTCCTTATAGTACTCGATATAATCAACCCCAGTGAAGGGGTGCTTGATATAACCAAAATGCTCGCGGAACTCGCTTTCCGTCAATACATCGCTCCAGGGGTTGATCCCTTTAGCATCGAGTGCATCAATGTCTACAAGGTGGTTACCTACTTCATCTGATGGATAGCTCAGCATCAAAATGACGTTCTTGATCCCTTTGGCAATACCTCTTAAGCAGACAGCAAATCGATTACGGCTGAGAATAGGAAAAATGATACCCACAGTTTCCTCGCCAAATTTAGCTTTAACATCAGCTGCAATGGCCTCAATTGTGGCATAGTTTCCTTGGGCACGTGCTACAACAGATTCTGTGACAGTGACAATGTCACGATCCTCGATAGGAAAGCCCTCAACCTTTGCAGCATTTAACACAGTATCGACAACGATTTTTTCGATGTTATCGCCTTGATTAATAATAGGACCGCGAAGTCCTCGTACTACCGTGCCAACGACTCTTTCCAAAATAATCTCTCCTTCAAATGATAGCAATTTTATAATAAATTTTGCACAAATTACCAACCATATTCTACTATACTATTTTATGATATCATAAGTAAAGTTAATATTTATAATATCAGATATAAGGAGAGATAATATGATTGGAAAATTAGACTTATATCGAGTATTTAATGTGGTTAGTCGTAAGAAAAGTATTTCCAGAGCAGCAGAAGAACTCTATATGACCCAATCTGCTGTCAGTCAAGCCATTTCAAAGCTCGAGAAAGAATTAGAAGTACAGCTTTTTTATAGAACCTCCAAGGGAGTAGTATTGACGCAACAAGGGAGTTTATTAAATGAGCATATAAAATCTGCTCTAGGAATTATCAATGCCGCAGAGGACAAGATACTGGAATTTAAAACCTTGAAGACTGGGCAATTGCGCATTGGGGTTGGAGACACAATATCTCGCTATTTTTTATTACCCTATTTGGAGGAGTTTCATACACGTTACTCAGGTATTAAATTAAAGATATTAAATGGAACAACACTAGAGATCTGCAATTATATTAAATCAGGAAAGGCCGATGTGGGACTATGCAATTTACCTATCTATGACGAGCACCTCAAGGTTATACCCTGTAAGGAGATTCAGGACATCTTTGTTTGCGGAGAAAAGTATAAAAAAATAACGGAAGCTCCCATTAGCTTAGAGAATCTAATGGAATTGCCGTTGATTTTTTTAGAAAGGAATTCCAATTCGCGAATGTATGTGGAAAACTTCTTGAAAAAGAAAGGCTATCCTATTTCACCAGTGTTTGAATTGGGTTCCCACGATCTCGCCTTAGAATTTGCAAAAATAAATCTTGGTATTTCTTGTGTCATAAAAGAATTTTCCAAGGATTATTTAGAGCGAGGAGATTTATATGAGATAAAGCTAGAGGAGCAGATTCCCAAAAGAAGCATCGGCATCTGTTTTTTAGATCATGTTCCTTTATCGAACGCTGCTAAGGAGTTTGTCGAAAGTATCAATAAGGTATAAGCTCACGTCTGCAATAAAGAGGCACATAAAATAATCATAGTTGTCCAGCTGAGCTTTTTCATAAAGATATGACTCCTTCGGTTAATTATGCTAGTATTTTAATAGATGAAGTAATATCTATGGTAAATATGGCTCTTGTTTCGAAAAAGTTGTAGAGATCAATTGATTGTTTTTGGTGGAGGTATGGGATGAAGTATGCTGTAAATTTGTACTTTAATAAACAGGCAGAAAATGAGATACGGGACATTTGGAAGGAATTATCAACATTAGATAGTGGCAAATGTATGGCCTGTGATAATGGGAGACCTCATATTACTTTAGCCATTTATGATAACCTTAGTTTAGACATGGCCCAGGAAAGAATCCAAGAACTTGCTGAGGAGATCACTTCCTTTAAACTAAGGCTTCTGCAGATTGGCATTTTTCCTCATAATAAAGGGGCGATCTTTTTAACCCCCAACCTGATTGATGAATTGTTCTATATCCATCGACAGTTACATCAAATATTCCAAGATTATGAAGAGCAGGGTTCGGATTATTATAAACCTCAGGCCTGGTATCCCCATTGCACCCTTTCCCTGGAGACTCCACTGGCTGATATACCTGAGGTTCTTGGTCATATTCTTAAGATTTTTAGCCCTATCGATGTGACGATTGAGTCCATCGGGATTGTCAGTCTCGATCCAATCGAATATTTATTTGAGACTACTTTGAAAAAGGGGTAAAGAGGACGGAATGGATAAGGGTAGTTTAAGGTCATCATGTTAAAGGGTAAATTTCTGATTGGAATGGTTAATCTCAAAAATACGGGTCGGCGTCCCAGCCATTTTTTCTGCGAAGTTTTTTGTTGTAGTGAAATCATCCCAAAAATGCATGGGAAAGAGAATTTGCGGTTTTACCTCCTGAATAAAATATTCAGCCCCAAGGGAGTAATATTGCTCTAATCTTGGATCTACAGGGAAGAAAGCGATGTCGATGCTTTCTCCTTTTATTTTGGCTATCTCCTCTTTGAACATGGCTTCAGCTCTTTGAATATCTGCCTGAGGTTCTCCCCACCAATGCCACCAGTTAAGATCGCCGGCATGAAAGACTTGTGCTCCCCCTTGATCCACAAGTTCAAGGAGAAAGGAGATTCCTATATCAGTAGATCCATAGGCCTTAATTTTTAAATCATCAATAGGGGTTTTTTCATAGGGGGATAAAAAAGTGATATTTTCACCTTTTGGGGGGATGTGGGAGTCTCCCTCGATATCAGAGCTAAAAATGTAGTGGATGTTGGGATAATCCTTTTGCCATTCGAGAATTGCCGGATTAAAGTGGTCTGGATGGGAGTGAGAAGAAAAGACATAGATTTTCTTATTGTCGGGAAGTTGAAGGGAGCCTTGATAGTAGTCAAAGACCAGAAGGGACTGGTCTGTTTCTACTTTAAAACCACTGTGCTGGATATATTCAATAGTTATGCCAAGGCTTCTTATGGGAGTGTTCATGAAATGCCCTCCATTATATGAGATTTATACAAAAAGAGTTTGTGTTCTTTCTTAAAAATTACTACACTATGGATAAGGGTGCAATACGAATACGGGTCAATGTGGAAAAAAGGGGGATACCGCAATGAAGTTTAAATTTACCCACAATAATTTTAATGTGCTTGATCTCGAGAAAAGTCTGGCTTTCTATAAAGAAGCCCTAGGGTTCCAAGAGGTAAGGAGAATAGCGCCGGAAAGCGGTGAATTTATCCTCGTCTATTTAGGGGATGGAGCAACCTCACATACCCTAGAGCTTACTTGGTTGAGGGACAGGAGTGAACCCTATAATCTTGGGGAAAATGAATTTCATCTCGCCCTTGAGGTGGATGATTACGAGTCAGCTCATGCGCATCACCAAAAGATGGGCTGCATTTGTTATGAAAATGAGGCAATGGGCATCTATTTTATTAACGACCCCGACAATTATTGGCTAGAGATTCTGCCGAGTTCCATGGCCTAAGAAGCAGCCAGCCCACATTGCAGATGGAGAATTAATAGCGATAGGGTTCTGATTTGCGTTAAGTAAATCAGAACCCTTCTTTGTTAGAATCAGGACTATTATCAGCGACTACTTATTCTCGATAACCGGGATAGGCTCATTGGAGACTTCGTCCAAGCGATCTTCCCAGAGATATTTCTTGGTCTCCGATACAATCACACCACTTAGGAGCAAGAGGGCCACAAGGTTGGGGATCGCCATCATCGCGTTCATGGCATCGGCAAAATCCCAGACGAATTGGAGAGTGACTATCGAACCGAAGAAGACGGCCGTAACCCAGAGAAGGCGGTAAGGGAGAATTCCCTTTTTACCCAAGAGATATTCAACAGCCCTTTCACCATAATAAGACCAGCCGAGGATCGTTGAAAAAACGAAGGTTAATAGACCAAAGGTCAAAACAATGGGACCAACGACTGGAATTTGGTTAAAGGCCATAGATGTTAAATCGCCACCCTTTAATCCCTCAGCAGCCGTCGGATTGCTGATTATACTGCTGACGACGACTAGGCCGGTCATCAAGCAGACGACCACTGTATCCCAAAACGTTCCCGTGGCAGAGACAAGAGCTTGACGAACAGGGTTTCTCGTTTGAGCAGCAGCGGCCACGATTGGAGCGGAGCCTAAACCAGATTCATTGGAGAAGAGCCCGCGGGCAATACCATAGCGAGCGGCCATGATGACACTGGCACCGACAAAGCCGCCGCCGGCAGCGGTAGGAGTGAAAGCGGATTTACAAATTAAAGTAACAGCAGGCCATACGTATTGGGAATTCATAACCAGGATAATGAGACACCCCAGGACATAAGCAATAGCCATAAAGGGAACGAATTTTTCACATACGCGAGCGATCGATTTTACACCGCCAATAATGACAACCCCCGTCAAGGCAGCTAAGAGAAGACCCGTAATAATGGGGCTAATGTGGAATTGAGTATTCAGCATACCTGAGATAGAGTTAGCCTGAGTCATATTGCCAATGCCGAAGGCAGCAATCGAGGTAAAGATACAGAACAGAACTGCTAGCCATTTCATGCCCAATCCTCTTTCCAGTGCATACATGGGCCCACCGAGCATAGTGCCGTCAGAAGTCTTGACCCGATACTTTACCGCTAATAAAGACTCACCATATTTAGTGGCAATACCAAATACTCCAGTCAACCAGCACCAAAGCACCGCACCGGGGCCGCCTAAGGCAACAGCCGTAGCCACGCCGACGATATTACCGGTGCCGATGGTGGCCGCTAGAGCGGTCGTCAGGGCTCCGAATTGGCTGACATCCCCCGCTGCGTCGGGGTCCTTAGTGAGAGAGAGTTTAATCCCTTTGATGATATACCTTTGAATAAAACGAGTACGAAAAGTAAGAAATAAGTGCGTACCAAAGAGCAAGACCAGAATAGGTGGTCCCCAGAGGTAACCGTTCAACCAGATAATAAAGTTGTGCAAAGTCTCCATAATGTTTTCTCCTCCTTTAATCTCATGTATCTGCCCTCTCAACTGCTCATTAGGGTTGCGTTTATATAAAAAGAGCCAATCTTAAAGATTGACTCTGAGTAGGCGGACGAGGGGTACACAATAAGGAGAATGCTTTGTAGCAACTCCTTTTTATCTCTGTCCTTTTGCCTGAGAGATTTACAACACATCATTGTATTGCCCCTTCGGCGCCCTAAATCGAGTCTCTCCAGAGTTCTGTCCATTTCCGGTCTTCGACTTGTTTCGTCACCTGAAAGTTTAACTTCTTCGGCGGGCTAGAGCCCTTCTCCCGTAAATCTCATCCAGTAAAATTATGAAGTTCATGATTATCTGACTATTCAGATTAGTCCAATATCTCAATAAAGATATTTATAATTATAAAGAAACTATCCATTTTATTCAAGATATTTAGGAATATATTTTGATTTTTGAAAAGGGCTTGCCTGTTGCATTGAATTGCGCTTGCATATAATATTTACTTATTTTAGGAAATGGTATATAATAAAAGACAATTCAACATTCCCTTTTTTTCGAAAAATATATAACCATTATTAGCGGCTATCTGGCGATAGTCGCTCTATATTTATCACAAGTGATCACAAGAAAAGGAAGGTTCAGGAGAAATGAGAAGGAAAATTAGTATCACAGCCGTTGATCAGGAGCGTCTCTTAAAGCTTATCAATAAGGAAAGAGAGTTTGGTAGCGCTAAAAACCAGGATTATTTAAAAAACCTTGAGCAGGAATTGAATAATGCGGATGTGGTATCCTCAGCAGAGATTCCTCGTGATGCCATTACTATGAATACCCAAGTAACGCTTAAGGATATGGAGTCCGGAGAAGAGACTACATATACCTTGGTTTATCCTGAAGATGCTGATTTATTGGAAGATAAAATTTCCGTCCTTGCCCCTGTGGGGACGGCTATACTTGGTTATCGCCAAGGGGATACCATTGATTGGAAAGTCCCTGATGGTGTGGTTCGCCTCAAAGTCGAAAAGATTGTTTATCAACCTGAGGCTGCCGGAGACTATGATTTATAAGCCTTAGAACATTCTACAGGAAAGGTTGATATCCATGGACAATGATAATAAATCGTCCAATTTTCTACGCCACATTATTCTTGAGGATCTACGAACAGGAAAAGTGGATCAAATCTATACACGATTCCCCCCCGAACCTAATGGATATTTACATATTGGACATGCAAAATCTATTTGCTTAAACTTTGGTTTAGGTGACGAGTTCAAAGGGAAGACCAACCTGCGTTTTGATGATACGAACCCCGTGAAGGAAGATACGGAATATGTCGAGTCGATTAAAGAAGATGTGAAGTGGCTGGGATTTGAATGGGATAATCTCTTCTTTGCTTCAGATTATTTCGAGGAGATGCACAAACGAGCAGTGCTCTTAATTAAGAAGGGCAAGGCCTTTGTCTGTGATCTATCAGCAGAGGAGATGCGGAAAAACCGCGGCACCTTGACGGAACCCGGCCAAGAAAGCCCTTATCGCAATCGCAGTGTCGAGGAGAATCTCGACTTATTTGAAAGAATGCGGCAAGGGGAATTTAAGGACGGGGAAAAGGTTCTCCGGGCGAAAATTGATATGTCCTCCCCGAACATCAACATGCGTGATCCTGTGCTGTATCGGATTGCTCATGCCAGCCATCATAATACAGGGGATACCTGGTGCATTTATCCTATGTACGATTATGCTCATCCCTTAGAGGATGCTATCGAAGGAATTACTCATTCCATTTGCACCTTGGAATTTGAGGATCATCGTCCTCTCTATGACTGGGTGGTTCGGGAATGTGAGATGGAAAATGTCCCCCATCAATATGAATTTGCCCGCTTAAATATGACGAATACTGTGATGAGCAAACGTAAATTAAAACAGCTGGTGGATGACAAGGTTGTTGATGGTTGGGATGACCCTAGAATGCCAACGATCTCAGGATTGCGACGTCGGGGCTATACTCCGGAAGCCATTCGCGCCTTTGCTCAAGCGATCGGGGTTGCCAGATCGGAAAGTGTCGTCGATTCCAAAATGTTGGAGCACTTTATTCGCGAGGATCTGAAGCTCAGAGTACCTAGGCCTATGGCAGTAATCAGACCCTTAAAGGTCGTCATCACCAATTACCCAGAAGGTCAAGTGGAGATGCTAGACGCCGATAACAATAAAGAGAATCTGGAGATGGGTAAACGCCAAATTCCTTTCTCCCGTGAAATCTATATTGAGCAAGAGGATTTTATGGAGAATCCTCCGCCAAAGTACCATCGACTCTATCCGGGCAACGAGGTTCGCTTAATTGACGCTTACTTCATCAAGTGTGAAGAGGTCATTAAGGATGAGGCAGGCACGATTATCGAGATTCGTTGTACCTATGACCCGGAAACGAAAAGTGGTACCGGCTTTGCCGGACGTAAGGTAAAGGGGACCATTCATTGGGTAGAAGCTACTCAGGCAGTTCCTACTGAGTTTCGCCTTTATGACGCCTTGATTCTTGATGATGAGGAAGAAGAGGAAGGAAAAACCTTCTTGGATTATCTCAATCCGGACTCTTTGGAGATCTTACAAGGATTTGTTGAGCCCTCTATGAAAGAGGCAAGGCCTCAGGATAAGTTCCAATTCCCCCGTCATGGTTACTTCAACGTGGATCCGAAATATACGACTCCCGAAAAGTTGGTTTTTAACCTCATTGTTTCTCTGAAGAGCTCCTTTGTGATCAAATAAGGTAGCGTGCTGAGGATTAATCGGGGAAAGTCGGTATAACTCATTGTTGAGCCTACACGATATTAGAGGGGCGTTGCTTAGCGAAGAATACTTCGTTAAGCAACGCCCCTTTGTGCGTGCTTATTTCTCGTTGTAGAGGATCATAACGTAATGCTCCAAGAAGGCTTTCCATTGAATCTCAACAATTTCATTGCACTCCTATCCTCCCCTTAGGGGCTGGTCAGCAGCCCTGCTTTTAGTCGAATGTCGTGGAATGATGCGCGATGGGACCCACTTGTCCTTGGGTAGCTTTAAGCAAATCTTGGGCACGAGCATAGATTTGCAGTCCCCGTGTCCCAGCGCTGATAGCAATTTTCTCGTGCAGCAGAATATCTTCCTGAAAAAATACTGGATACTTCTTCTTGGTTCCTAAGGGCGATACACCACCGCGGATATAACCGGTCAAGGGCTGAACTTCTTTGAGAGCAACAACTTCAACTTTTTTGTTGCCACTTACTTGCGCTAAAGCTTTAAGATTGAGCTCATAATGAGCGGGGATACAAGCCACAAGAATGCCTGTTTTATCCCCTCGCGTGACGAGTGTTTTATAGATTAATTCCGGAGACATGCCAACCTTTTGGGCAACAGTGGTGGCAGAGAGGTCTGCCTCATCCACTTCATAAGGCATCAGTTCATAAGGTATGCCGGCTTGATCGAGGATCCGAGCGGCATTGGTTTTCTGGGCCATACAACGTCACCTTTCTTATTGTCGGAAAAATAGATTAGAAAAGTTCTTCTGCACTTACTATAGGAAAAGCTGTGGACGCTTGTCAAGTGATGACTTGACTAGACAAGCTGACTATTTCTCGTTATGATAGCTAAGATAATTAAAAAAGTAGTCTGTGTCGAAGAAGGTGTAGTTTTGGAGCTATTATCAATAGAGTTATGGCTGATGATGAGCGGAATTATCTTCTGTGCGACCTTTACTCAAGTTTTAACCGGTTTTGGCTTTGGACTGGTTGCAGTTCCCCTACTCTTATTTATCTTACCAAGCCAACAAGCACTTTTAGCAGGAATGATCTTATCCATGCTATCTTCGGCCATGCAAGGGGTGCAAATGCGTCACTTAGCTCGCTGGGATTTAATTTTTCGGCTTCTGCTGTTTAGTATTCCGGGGCTCGTCCTTGGTATTATCTTAAGTGAGTATATAAACGGACTATATATCAAAGGAATCGTCGGTAGTGTGCTCATAAGCTATGTGGGGTGGCAGTGGTTTAGATTAAAAACGCCTCCTTCAGAAGCCGCTACTGCAGACGAATCGGATGGAGCCGATCAAGGTCTCAAGACCTTCTCCCTAGTATTTATCCTCGTGGCTTTGTCTTCGGGACTACTTAATGGCTTGGCAGCTATTCCCGGTCCCCCCATCGTCGCGTTACTCATCAAATATTTAAAAAAGGATGCCTTCCAGGCCACGACCGTCAATTTTTTCTTTTTGCAATACGCTATGACATCTATCTCCAAAGCTGTTCTTTTTCAAGGGAACTTCACGTTTCCCTTTGCTGTCTTGCTGGCCAGCATGATTTTAGCTATTGTACTCGGCTATCTTATTGGACAGCCCATTCGAAAGCGTATCAATGAAGATCAGTTTAAAAAAGTTGTCTACGGACTGCTTTTGATTATTGGCTTAACATCAGTTGGCGAGCCAATATTTACACTATTGAATTAATGACAATGCTGCTATTGACAGGTGATGAGTCTTGTTCCATAATATAAAGATAATTCATAAAGTGAATGATAGAGGTGCAGTGGATTAAGAGTAATTATCCCGAGCTGGTCAGGCTATGACGGATAATGAAAGGAATCATTGCCGAAGCGTGGGGTCAAGGACAAAGGGCCTTTTGCTGGTCTTCCATTGAAGAAATGTAAGACTGTCACCGAAATCTCGGTGGAGTGCTATCTCGTGAAGTTAGAGGTGAAAGCTATCTTTTGCCTTTAGAAACGGTTACGAGCGGACTCGTAACCGTTTTTTAACTATCAGACTTCTATGCAGCCTAGGCAACACCACTTGCTGAGTCGAAAGTCTTGTCTGGGTCGAGGAGCCTACTCACATAGGTCGCAATAGTAGTAACGTTCATATACTAGGATTAGGAGGGTTGTCAAATGGCAGTAAAGAATTTGCCTTTTAGCCAAGAACAATTAATGAAGATTATCGAGCAGTTTGGAACGCCTTTTCATATTTATGACGAGCAGGCCATTCGACTAAATGCCCGGAGACTACAAGCAGCCTTTGCTTGGGCGCCGGAGTTTAAGGAGTACTTTGCAGTCAAAGCTCTTCCCAATCCCCATATCCTTAAGATTCTTCGGGAAGAAGGCTTTGGGGCCGATTGTAGTTCCATGGCTGAGCTGATTTTAGCTGAGGCGGCTCGCATCACTGAGGAGAACATTATGTTCACCTCCAATAACACTCCGGCTGAAGAATACGTAAAGGCTAAGGAATTATGGGCGATCATTAACCTTGATGACATCACCCACATTGATTATCTGGAAAAGCATGCGGGACTACCGGAAGTGATTTCTTTCCGCTATAACCCCGGGTCATTGCGAGCAGGTAATGCTATTATCGGGAATCCCGAGGATTCCAAGTATGGCTTAACGAAGGAGCAATTGTTCCAAGCTTATGAAATTGTCCGTGATAAGGGCGTCAAGCGTTTTGGCCTGCATACCATGATTATATCCAACGAGCTTAAGCCAGAATTCTTCATTGAGACAGCAGAAATGATGTTTGACTTAGCCATTGAATTAAAAGAGAAGCTGGGCATCCGTCTGGAGTTTGTTAATTTTGGTGGCGGTATTGGTATCCCCTATCGCCCGGAGCAAGAACCGGTCGATTTGGAGTATATCGGCGAGGGGGTAAGGAAAGCTTACGAGGAAAGGATTATCCCCAATAGCTTAGATCCTTTGCGCATTTGCTTGGAATGTGGGCGGATGGTGACCGGACCCTATGGTTATCTGGTAACACAGGTAGTGCATAAAAAAGAGATCTATAAGGATTATGTGGGTGTAGATGCCAGCATGTCGGACCTGATGCGTCCAGGTATGTATGGAGCCTACCATCATATCACCGTCGTGGGAAAAGAGAATCTGTCCAAGGATCATATTTACGATGTGGCAGGGGCCTTATGTGAGAATAACGATAAGTTTGCTGTGGATCGGGAGCTTCCTCAAGTGGAGATTGGCGATACACTTGTCATCCATGATACAGGTGCCCACGGGCATGCCATGGGCTTTAACTATAACGGTAAGCTTCGTCATGCAGAGTTGTTGCTGCAGACGGATGGCAATGTAAAAATGATTCGCCGGGCCGAGACTCTGGATGATTATTTTGCCACCTTGGACTTTAGCGATCTTTGAACCAAATCAGTTCAGTGATAAAAGGAAACGTGCCTGGAATTAAAAATAACCTGCTTCAAGGAGTTAATACTCCTTATGAAGCAGGTTTTCTTGTAGGCATAAACACAGTGTTGTTCTGAGGTGTTATACGGCGCCTTGAGCCTTCATTGCTTCAGCGACCTTCAAAAAGCCAGCGATATTGGCTCCGGCCACTAAGTTACCTTCGAAGCCATATTCGGCAGCTGCTTTGCTGGCATTATGGTAAATGTTGACCATAATGTCTTTCAATTTGGCATCCACTTCTTCAAAGGTCCAAGAATATCTCATGCTGTTTTGGGACATTTCCAGAGCGGACACTGCCACCCCACCGGCATTGGATGCTTTACCCGGTGCAAAGATAACTTTGTTCTCATGAAAAACGTCAACAGCTTCCGGAGTGGAAGGCATATTGGCCCCTTCGCCCACGGCATAGCAACCATTTTTAATCAGAAGCTCAGCAGCTTCTCTATCCAATTCATTTTGGGTGGCACAAGGTAGAGCAACATCGCAAGGAATAGACCAGATGCCGGCACAGCCTTCATGGTATTCAGCCGAAGGATGCTGGGATACATAGTCCTTAATCCGCTTCCTCTCCACTTCCTTCAACTGGCGAACCGTATCGAGGTGAATGCCGTCTCGATCGTAGATATAGCCGTTAGAATCACTCATGGCGACGACCTTAGCCCCGAGCTCGTTGAGCTTTTGCACGGCGTAGATAGCAACATTTCCGGAACCGGAAACAACCACGGTAGCACCGGCAAAGGTCTTATCGACGGCTTTGAGCGCCTCTTCCATGAAGTAAACTAAGCCGTAGCCTGTTGCTTCGGTGCGGGCTAAGCTTCCGCCAAAGGTTAACCCTTTGCCGGTGAGAACACCTTCGTATTTATTGGTGATCCGTTTATATTGTCCAAACATATAGCCTACTTCGCGACCGCCGACCCCGATATCCCCAGCGGGTACGTCAGTATCTGCGCCAAGATAACGATAAAGCTCAGTCATGAAGCTTTGGCAGAATCTCATGATTTCTCCTTCGGATTTCCCCTTTGGATCGAAATCACTACCGCCTTTACCTCCGCCAATAGGTAAGCCTGTCAGGGAGTTTTTAAAGATTTGCTCGAAACCCAAGAATTTGATGATACCAAGGTAAACCGAGGGATGGAAGCGGAGTCCCCCTTTATAAGGTCCGATGGCACTGTTAAACTCGACACGGAAACCTCGATTGACTTGAACCTCACCTTGGTCATCTAACCAAGGAACCCGGAATAAAATTTGACGCTCAGGCTCAACAATCCGTTCTAAAATTCCTGCTTTTTGAAGATCAGGGCGTTTTTTAAAAACGGGTTCGAGAGATTCGAGCACCTCTTTGAGAGCTTGGTGAAATTCAACTTCACCGGGGTTGCGTTTAATGGCTTGATTGAGAACTTCTTGTACATAGGACATATTAAATTTTCCCCCTAAACATCTTTGTTTAGATTTTTTTCTCCTGTTCCTATTAATGTAACAGAAGTAACGTTGAAATATTCTCTATGATCGGTTAAATCCCTTTTTGTTCTAAGCGTGTGTATTGTATTCATGAAGATGAAGGATTATCCTACAAATACGTAGAATAAATCGGGTATAATA